>JAKSQU010000099.1 GCA_024403965.1 Ruminococcus sp. | reverse complement strand
CAGCATAACTAAAGGAATTTTCTAAAAAAATTGTTATATACACTTCAACCTCAGTCCAAGATAATCTATAGAAAATAAAAAACCCACCGTGAATTTGGGTTCGGCGGGAGTTTTGTTGATTTTTTGATTTAATCTTATTAAAAAAGCCTGTTGTTTATTCAACAGTGATTATGTTGTATGTCATTTAATGCACTCTCTGAATCCTTCAAGCTTCTGTCTTATTTCACGGATTTCATCTTCTGTTCTGTATTTTAAAGCGTTTTTTCCGATTTCAGAAATTTCATATAAGTTCTTTACAAGAACATTTCCTTCATCTGCTGGATTAATGCCATTGCTTATGAAATAACGTAAATACTCACCTTTTAATGTTTCTGCCAGTCCTTTTAGTTTAATAATTTCCATATTAATATTTGTCATTTTAACTACCTCCATTTTATATTGTAATGTTTGGAAAATATTTTCTGTCAGCTTAACATATTTTCAGCATCTGAAAATATGTTATTTTAATTATATCATATATTAATAAAATTGTCAATGATACATGATTTTTACGGTTTTATCCTTGATCGAATTTATTGAATAATTATACTATCTTAACAAACAAATCTCATCATTGACATTTGTTTATCTTTAATGTATAATAATTCCAGTAATATAAACAAATTTCAACAGAAAAGAGGTAAACTATGAAATTAAAAACAACAGCTTCTCCGGAAGCATACGATTTCACGGGTAAACTGCCTTTAAAACAGGCTGTTCCTCTCGGCTTACAGCACGTTCTTGCTATGTTTGTCGGAAACCTTACTCCCCTTCTTATTATCACAGGTACCTGTGGAATTGTAGGAACAGGTTTTGAAGGTTTACAGATAAGCCTTCTGCAGAACGCTATGATTATTGCCGGAATCGTAACTCTTATTCAGCTTTACAGCATTGGTCCTATCGGCGGTAAAGTACCGATTGTAATGGGTACTTCGTCAGGTTTTATCGGAGTTTTCAACTCAGTTGCGTCAACTATGGGCGGCGGTATTATTGCTTATGGTGCAATTATGGGTGCGTCACTTATCGGCGGTCTTTTTGAAGCCGTTCTCGGATTTTTCCTTAAACCGCTCCGAAAATTCTTCCCGTCGGTTGTAACGGGTACTGTTGTTCTTTCAATCGGTCTTAGTCTTATTTCTGTCGGTGTCAATTCATTCGGCGGCGGCAATAATGCAAAGGATTTCGGTTCGGTTGAAAATCTCCTTCTCGCACTTTTTGTTCTTGTGGTCATTCTTGTTATGAAACACAGCAAAAATGCTTTTTTACGCAACACTTCAATTCTTATAGGCATTATTGCAGGCTACATTGCTGCAAGTATTATGGGACTTGTTCTTGATACAACTGCTCTTGATGCAGAAAATGCTGCATACACTAAATCATGGGTTTTAAACTGGAGCAAGGTTGCCGATGCAAGCTGGTTTGCAGTTCCCGATATTATGCCTGTTAAGCCTGTATTCGACATGAGAGCAATCGCTCCTGTTCTGATTATGTTTATTGTTACTGCTGTCGAAACTGTCGGTGATATTTCAGGTGTTACTGTCGGCGGTATGGACAGAGAAGCAACTGACAAGGAGCTTTCAGGCGGCGTAATCTGTGACGGTGTAGGTTCAAGTCTTGCATCACTTTTCGGTGTTCTTCCTAACACTTCTTTCAGTCAGAATGTTGGTCTTGTTTCCATGACAAAGGTTGTTAACCGCAAAGCACTTGCAACAGGCGGTATATTCCTTATTCTCTGCGGTCTTATTCCAAAGCTCGGTGCTGTTATTTCAATTATGCCGCAGTCTGTTCTCGGCGGTGCGGCTGTTATGATGTTCTCATCAATCGTTATCAGCGGTATTCAGCTTATTACCCGTGAACCACTTACAGCAAGAAATCTCAGCATTATTTCTGTTTCTCTTGGTCTGGGTTATGGCATGGGTGCAAATTCTTCTATACTTAATAACTCTCCGCAGATGTTATCACTCATTTTCGGTGGTTCCGGTATCGTTCCGGCTGCACTTGTTGCAATTATTCTCAACATTCTTCTTCCAAAGGAAAAAAACAAAAATGAAGAAACAAAAAAGGAGCAGACTGCTTAACAGCCATACTCCTGTAATTTCATGATATCTTCACGGGTATCAACATCCATGAGTTCGTATTCATCCCGAATGCTGATGTATTTCAGTATTTCGGGATGTTTTTTTATAATGTAATTTCCGCCCTTTCCCTGTGGAAGTGTCATTAGTTCTCCGTAGAGCTTTTTGGGGAAAATTATAGGTGCTCCTACTGTTTCATTGTATCTTGGTCGAAAACAGTTTTCCTTTTGTGACGCAGATGATATAACAAGTGACTGCAAAGTTTCAGCCGACAGCAATGGCTGGTCTGACGGACAGAATGCGCATGAATCTGTATCTGACATTATCTGCATACCTGTTCTGATTGTGTCATTTCTGTATGGCTGATTATGTACAATTACATCAATATTATATTCATAACAGATTTTTGCGACACTTTCATGACGTGTTACAACAACACGCTTTGAAAAAATATTTTCTGTTGCTTTAAGAATATGAGCAATCATCGGCTTTCCTTTGAAATCAGCAATCAGCTTATTACCGCCGAAACGCTTTCCTTCACCCGATGCCATAATCACAAGTCCCACATTTCCGAAGGGATTATCAAGGTCAATGACAAATACATCTTCTCTTTCAGCAAGTGCTTTCAGAAATGGTATTTCCTGTTTTCTCACAACAGCAATGACCCGTTTCAAGTCAAACAGCTTTTGTAATTCACTGCAATATTTATCGCACTGCGTTTCAAGATAACCGATTTCATCAATTACAGCAAATTCATTTTCACTTTCAATACATCTTTTCAGTGCAGAAATACCTAAACCGAGAAAGCCTTCCTTACAGATACTCATGCGATTTTCATTACCTGTTAATTCAGAAGAAAAAACTCCTATCATGGTTTCTTTATCTGTATTGCTGTCATACAGATAAACTCCTTTCCCCTTTTCCGCACGGGTTCTTATATCCGCACAGGCAATGGAATTGAGAAGTGTTGTTTTTCCGCTGCCACGATTTCCTGTTATAATCAGATGTTTTTTCTCACTGCTGCGGAAAGAATTCATCAAAGAGTTTTTGTTCAGCAGAGATACAGGCATTGCGATATTTTTCATACTTTTCAAGCCACTCCTTTCCCTGTTCGGTAAGGTGACTTCCGCCGCCCGAAGTTCCGCCTGTTGTTCTGTGCGTAAGCGGAAAACCGAGCACTTCTTCTGCACGTTTCAGCATTTTAAGTGCCTTTGTATATGCCATTTCCATTGATGCTGCCGCAGAACGCAGTGAACCTGTTTTTTCAACAAGCCGAAGACGTCTGTATGGTCCTTCACCAAGGAATTTATTTCCGTCATCATCAAGCAGAGTGATTCTTAAATGTGTTCGCATAATTATTCCTTTACAAGTACAAACTGACTTTTTCCGTTTCTGCCTGTACATTTATGTACACTGAGCGGTCCGTATATTTCGGAAAGCTGTTTTTCAATTTCTGAAATGCTGTTTTTACACGGTGCAATTTCCGAAACTATACTGCCGTTCTTCATAAGCAGAATTTTTGTACATATGTTAAGCGCAAGCTGTGGGTCATGGAGAGTAACAAGTGCTGAACATGACCGCTTATCAGTTATATTCTTTACTGCATCAAGCATAAGATAGCGTCCGCCGAAATCAAGTGCGCTTTCGGGTTCGTCCATAAGCATAAGACGACATTCCCTTACCATTGAACGTGCAAGAATACACAGCTGTTTCTGTCCTTCGCTGAACTGTGAATAGTTTTCATCCGCTCTGCTGTCAAGTCCGACAAGCGAAAGCATTTCCATTGCCCTGTCACGCATTGCAGAATTCGGAGATTCAAGAATTTTCAGTTCGGGGTTAAATCCCATAAGAACTACATCAAGTGCAGAAATATCTATTGATATTCCGCTTCTCTGCGGTATATAACTGCACAGACGTGCAAGCTGTCTTGCGTTCAGCTTATTTGTATTCTGTCCGCAGATTTCAATTGTACCGCTGTATGGTATTATTCCGCAGACGGCTTTCAGCAGAGTTGTTTTTCCACAGCCGTTTGCACCGAGAAGTCCCACAACTGAATGTTCATCTGCTGAAAATGATACTCCGTTTATAACAGTTTTTTTGCCGTAGCCTGCACTGATTTCACGAACAGAAAGTATTGGTGTATCGTTCATTGTACATTCCGCCCTTTCAGTGCAAGGATAATCAAAAGCGGTACACCGATAAGGCTTGTAAAAATACTTACAGGCAGTTCGGTCTGTGCGGCACTTCGTGCACATATATCTGCACCGCACAGCAGAATTCCGCCGATTAAACCGCTGAAAATCATTGTGTTTATACGGTTGCTTTTGGTAATCAGCCTTGAAATATGCGGTGCAAGAAGACCTGTAAAGCTGATTAATCCCGTAATACTTACAACAGCTGAAACTGCAAGAGTTGCAAGAAGAAGAACTGCAAGTCTGATTTTTCCGACACTTACGCCAAGCATTTTCGCTTCCCCTTCATCAGCTGAAAGCAGAATTGTCTGTCTGTGAAGAAGCAGAAGAATAACTGTGATTATTGTGCAGATTACCAGATTTGCACCGATTTTACCAGCAGTGACATCTGCAAGACTTCCCATTATCCAGTATTCAATAGATGCAAGTTCACGTTCGGGGTCTGCTGTGATTTTCAGACACATAAGCGCTGTCTGTGCAAGTGCGTGAACAGCTATTCCTGCAAGAACTATTGTACTCTTTTTTCCTGTTTTGTCAGATGATGAAAGCAGTAATGCAAGGCATACCGCAAGAACTGCGCCTGCAAAAGCTGATACAGTTATCGCTGCTGCATTTCCAAGCCAAAGAATTCCCACAGCTGCACCTAAGCTTGCACCCGATGATACGCCGATTATGTCGGGTGATGCAAGCGGATTTCTGAAAACTGTCTGATAGACAAATCCGCATATTCCAAGAACTGCACCCCCGATAACTGCAACTGCTGTTCGGCTGAGTCGGAGAGTATAGAATACCTTTTTCTGCATTTCGTCGCCGTCAAGTATTTTTTCAAATGACAGCGGATACTTTCCGACTGTCAGACTTTTGACGGCAACGGCAAATAACAGAACAATCAGCACAGCACCAATAATTTTATTATGTTTCGCTGTATCTGAAACCATAGAATTCACTGTAAAATTCGTCGATTATGTCACTGCATTCCTGTTCGCTCATTTCGTCTGAGTGAAGAATTGATGCTGCCCATACAGAACCGAGAATTCCGCTCGGAACAGGGCTGTCCCATGCTTCTGCATTTCCAGGGAGTTTATATACATTATTATTCTTAACAGCTTCAACATCTGCAAGGTTAGCATCGTTTAAAACATCTTCAACTGTATATTCTGCGTCAGATGCAATAATGATATACTCAGGATTCCATGCAAGAACGTTCTCGTAGCTTACTTCTGCCCAGTATGTGTCTGTAATTTCATCGGCTACATTTGTTCCGCCTGCAAGCTTAATCATATCTGACTGATACATAGCTGTGCCTGCTGTTGAAAGGAATGATGAATTTCCTGCAAGGTAAACTGACGGTGCGTCACCTGTGATTGCAGCAAGCTGTTCTTCAATATTATCTGAATAATCAT
This sequence comes from Ruminococcus sp., assembly GCA_024403965.1. Lineage (GTDB taxonomy): Bacteria > Bacillota > Clostridia > Oscillospirales > Ruminococcaceae > Ruminococcus. The sequence goes on along the minus strand of JAKSQU010000099.1, from coordinate 1,702 downwards.
TAAGCTTATCTGCATTTGCCTTTGTATCTGTTGCTGATGCAATAATATCAATCATTTCTTCAAGCTGTTCAGCTGTTTCAGGGTTAACAAGAATTACATCAATGTCAAATTTTTCAAGGTCTTCAACAACACTCTTAAGTTTAACAGGAAGAATAACAAGATCAGGATTAAGTGCTATACAGCCTTCAAGGTCAAATTCCTTTGCTGTACCTACATTAGGAAGGTCGATAAGTTCAGGTGCGCTGAGCTTGTAAATCGGACGCTTGTCTGCCTTTGCTTCTATGCCTACAAGCTTATCCTTAAGACCAAGTGAAATCAATGTACTTGTTGAAATATAGTATCCGCTGACAAGCTTTTCGGGCTTTTCTTCGATAACTACTTCCCTGCCTGACTGGTCTGTTATTGTAACAGGAAAAACAGATGCTGTTTCAGTTGATTCTTCAGTTGTCTCTGCTTCAGTTACTTCTTCTGTAGTAGTTTCAGTAGCTTCAGCTGTAGTTGTTTCTGTTACAGCTGTTGTGGTAGTTTCTGTAGTTGCTGACTCTGATGAGTCTGATTTTCCACATGATGCTGTTGAGAGTAAGAGTGCCATACATGAGATAAGTGCGATTAACTTTTTCATTTTAATAATTCCTTTCTTTAATACCGTTATGTTTTCAAAACAATAACGCTATTATACCATATTACGCTTTACAAAGTCAAGGGGGTATGTTATAATGAAATATATGTAAAGCACGGATAACAGGGAGAGATGCTTATGATTACAATTAAGGAATATGTCAGAGCTGAAAGTCTTGAACAGGCTTATGAGCTTAATCAAAAGAAAAAAAATAAAATAATCGGCGGTATGCTTTGGCTTAAAATGGGCAGCGGAGCAATTGACACTGCTATTGACATGTGCGGTCTCGGGCTTGATAAAATTGAAGAAACTGATAATTCATTTGTGATAGGCGCAATGACATCTCTGCGTTCACTTGAAACTCATGAAGGACTTAATTCCTACACTGACGGTGCGGCAAAAAGAGCATTTGAAAATATTGTAGGTGTACAGTTCCGTAATCTTGCTACAATAGGCGGCAGTTTATGGGGACGTTACGGCTTTTCGGATGTGCTGACGTTTCTTATGTCACTTGACTGCTGTGTTGAACTTTACAAAGGCGGTATTGTTCCGATTGAACAGTTCAGTAAAATGAAATATGACAACGATATAATTGTCAGAATTATCATTAAAAAGTCAGATGGTATTTTTGCATACAGCGATATGAGAATTCAGAGTACGGATTTTCCTGTTTTAAACTGTGCTGTTTCACGTTTTGACGGAATGTGGAGATGCTCTGTAGGTGCAAGACCGCACAAGGCTGTTTTAATTAAGGATGAAAGCGGAATTCTGTCAGAAAATCCCACATCGGAACAGGCGGCATCCTTTGCGGAAATGGTTGCTGAAATGGTAAATTTCGGCTCAAATATGCGTGGCAGTGCAGAATACAGAAAACATCTCGCTAAAGTTCTCATAACAAGATTACTTACAGAAAACGGAGGGAACGGCTGATGAACATAAAACTGAAATTAAACGGAAAGGTTATTTCGGATAATATTGAACCAGACCTTCTGCTTATAGACTTTGTCAGAAAGCATAACTGCAAAAGCGTAAAACGTGGCTGTGAAACTGCAAACTGCGGACTTTGTACTGTTTTAATGAACG
>JAKSQU010000098.1 GCA_024403965.1 Ruminococcus sp. | reverse complement strand
AAATCATTTTTCAGCGGATACAGTGAAAATTATGTTTCTGATGAAGAACATGAATTTTCAGACAATAACCATGATGACGGAATAATACGAAGAAAAGACCATACAAAGCTGAGAGTTTTTATCGGCGCATTGCTCGGAACAATTCCATGTGTCTGCTTTGCTACACTCACAGGTTTCGACAAAATGGACAATCTGTTTCAGTTTATTGGAATATTTTATGCGATATGTATTCTTATCGGCATAAAGCTTATGACACTGAACAGAACAGTGAAAATATCGTCTGTAATCGGCTTGGGCTTTCTTGCATTTCTTATCGGTTCAATGCTTAGTATTTATTCGGGTATATGCATGGATTATGCAAAAATGTCAAACGGTGAAACCATTGACGAATTCAGCGAGATACTGGAAGATGAAGAAAAGATTACCGCTGTAGTCGGTGATACATCTGATATGACGGAAAAACAGATTTGCATGGAATATGTAAGAAAGGAATACGGCATTAAGGAATTCAGCTATTTTCAGATGTTCATTCATTTATGGAAGATAATATTAAATATGAAAAGACTGAAAATATTTTATCTGGTTGCAATAGCCGCAACTGTACTGTTTGAGTCGTTCAGCTTTTGGATGCCGTTCATTATAGGTGCATTTATTCTATTCTACAGACCGAAGACAGCAATGCAGGGTTAATGCATGTATTGTCTTATCAACAATTAATTATATGACAGGAGAAAAACAATGGAAACAAAATCAATTATGATAGTCGGTGTAGGCGGACAGGGTTCACTCTTAGCATCAAGACTTCTTGGAAATGTTCTTCTTGCACAGGGCTATGATGTAAAGGTAAGTGAAGTACACGGTATGTCACAGCGTGGCGGAAGTGTTGTAACATATGTAAAATACGGCGAAAAGGTATATTCACCTGTTATCGAAAAGGGCGAGGCAGATGCTATTATATCATTTGAACTTCTTGAGGCGGCAAGATGTCTTCCTTATCTCAAAAAGGGCGGAAAGCTGATTACATCAACACAGAAAATCGAGCCTATGCCCGTAATCACAGGTGCGGCACAGTATCCGGAAAATCTTGTTGAAAAGATTAAGGAAACAGGCACAGAGATTATCGCAGTTGACGCACTTACACTTGCTGAACAGGCAGGTACAGCAAAGGCATCAAATGTTGTACTTATGGGAGTACTTTCATCAATCACAGATTATCCCGAAGAACTCTGGCAGAATGCACTTGAACAGTGTGTACCGCCTAAGTTCCTTGAACTCAACAAAAAAGCGTTTGAACTTGGAAGAAACGCATAATTGCAGTACATAATAACTGAAAAAGCAATTGTAATTCAAAAGACATATTGTATCGGATTTTGTAATTGCTCAAAAAGTTATTTAACGTAAAATATAATTTATATAAAAAGGAGTTTAAAACCAATGGAAAGATATTGGAATCAGGAAATTGAATGTATGTCTGCAGAGGACATGAAGAAGTTACAGGACGAAAGACTTGTGGCACAGGTAAAGCACGTTTACGAAAACGTTGAGTATTACCGCAATCTTATGGACGAAAAGGGTGTTAAGCCGGAGGATATCAAGGGAACAGAAGACCTTCACAAGCTCCCGTTCCTTTCAAAGGCTGACCTTCGTGACGCTTATCCTTACGGACTTCTCGCAAAGCCGCTCAGCGACTGCGTAAGAATTCAGTCAACAAGCGGTACAACAGGCAAGCGTGTAGTAGCTTTCTACACACAGAATGATATTGACCTTTGGGAAGACTGCTGTGCAAGAGCAATTGTTGCCGCAGGCGGAACAAACGAAGATGTTTGTCAGGTTTGCTACGGATATGGTCTTTTCACAGGCGGTCCTGGTCTTAACGGCGGTTCACACAAGGTAGGCTGTCTTACACTTCCTATGTCAAGCGGTAACACAGAGCGTCAGATTTCATTCATGCGTGACCTTGGCTCAACAATTCTCTGCTGTACACCTTCATATGCCGCATATATCGGTGAAACACTTCATGAAATGGGATATACAACAGACGATATCAAGCTCAAGGCAGGTATTTTCGGTGCTGAGCCATGGACAGAGGAAATGAGACATTCAATTGAAAAGTCTCTCGGTATCAAGGCATATGATATCTATGGCCTTACTGAAACAAGCGGTCCTGGTGTATCATTTGAATGTTCAGAGCAGACAGGTATGCACATCAACGAAGACCACTTTATCCCTGAAATCATTGACCCTGAAACAGGCGAGGTTCTCCCTGAGGGTGAAGTAGGTGAACTCGTATTCACAAGCATTACAAAGGAAGCTTTCCCGCTTCTCCGTTACAGAACAAGAGACCTTTGCGTACTCAGCAGAAAGAAGTGCTCATGCGGACGTACACTCATCAAGATGAAGAAGCCTATGGGCAGAAGTGACGATATGCTTATCATCCGTGGCGTAAACGTATTCCCAAGCCAGATTGAAACTGTTCTTATCGAACAGGGCTACGCTCCAAACTATCTTATCGAGGTTGACAGAGTAAACAACACAGATACACTTGATGTAAATGTTGAAATGAATCCTGAAAAGACAGAGGATATCGCAGTACAGGAAAAGGCTCTTGCAAGTGCAATGAAGACAATGCTCGGTATCAATCCTAAGGTACACATTGTTGAACCTAAGTCAATCACAAGAAGTGAGGGCAAGGCTGTAAGAGTTATCGACAGACGTAAGCTCCACGATTAATGTTAACAAAAAGCAAATTCTACGTTAAATCCTATAAAAGCCTTGACAAAATCAAGGCATGATTGTATAATTATATATGTCATGAATATTCCTTTATCGCTGTTTTTCGTGAACAGCGGTAAAGGTAAAATGAAATAATATACAGGAGTGATAAGAATGGGTATTCTCGACACTTTCGGAAGCGTAAGCAAAACCGCATCTGATAAGGCGAAGAACATTTCAGAGGCTAATAACCTCAAAAGAAAGATTCTCTATGAGGAAGAAAGAATAGTTGAAATCTTTACTGATATCGGCAAAAAGTACTACAAGAGCCGTAATGATGATCCTGCTGCTCTCAACGAGCTCTGCGATGATATCGACAAGAGACGCAGAAGAATCAAGAAGATGAGATTCGAGCTTAACGGCATCAGAGGATACAAGATTTGTCCTAAGTGTGACGCAGAGGTAAACGAGCGTTTCCAGTTCTGCGGACGCTGCGGTGCAAGACTTCCTGAAATCGAAGATGACGATTTTATGTCACTTGAATCAAACGATTACTACACAGAAAGCAGTAATACATTCTTCAACGCTGATTCAAACAAGAACTATTGATTAAGACTGCTCCTTTATTTTTAGAGGAGCAGTTTTTATTTTGGAGTTATACTATATGATTATTATCGAATTTATTTTACTGATTGTTTTTCTTAACGTCATTCCACTGTTCAATTTCGTGAAATTTCCTGTTGTAATTACGATTGCAGTATCTGTGCTTTATCTGTTTATTCTTTTCAGAAAAGAAAAAATACCTGTTAAGAATTTCAGACTGCGAATGATAAAAAGCGGTACAAAGCTGATACGTCTTGCAGTTTCTGCGGTGATTCCCGAAGCTGTGATTCTTTGTATTTTTCTGCGGTATATAAATGGTCCGATTCTTACAGGAGCAAGCATTGCCTTTGCAGTTGTATTCATTCTTGTTACGCTTATTGTCGGAATGATTAAAACTGCTGTAGGCTCAAAGCAGATAAAAATCACAGACCATATTGCACTCATGTTTCTGTGGTGGGTGCCTGTGCTGAATTTCATTCTCATACGAAAGCTTGTTAAAAAAGCAAGACGTGAATACATCTTTGAGCTTGACAAAATTGAACTTGACAACGCCCGTGCTGAAAATGAGATTTGCAGTACAAAATATCCTGTTCTTCTCGTTCACGGCATTTTCTTCCGTGACTGGCAGTTGCTTAATTACTGGGGAAGAATTCCTTCTGCACTTATCAGAAACGGTGCTGAAATTTACTACGGAGAACAGCAGTCTGCGCTGTCAGTTCCCGATTCTGCTGAAGAACTGAAAAATACAATTCTGAATGTAATCGAAAAAACAGGTGCTGAAAAGCTGAATATCATCGCTCATTCAAAGGGCGGTCTTGATTCACGCTATGCAATAAGCTGTCTTGGAATGGATAAGTATGTTGCAACGCTTACTACAATAAATACTCCGCACGAAGGCTGTGACATGGTAGACTATCTCCTTGACAAACTTCCTAAAGGCATGGTTGAATTTATAGAAAAGCGTTACAATTCCATTTTTCATAAGCTTGGCGACAAAGCCCCCGATTTTCTTGCGGGTGTATATGACCTTAGCGCAAAAAAGCGAAAGGAAGACAATAAAAATCTTCCCGATTCTCCGCTTGTTTCATACAGAAGTGTTATGTCGGTAATGAACGGTGTTTTTTCAGCAGGTATTCCGCTTAATTTCGGCTATATGCTCATAAAAAAGCTGAATGGCGCAAATGACGGCCTTGTATGGGAAAAATCAGCTGAACACGGAGAATTCCGAAAAATCAAAAATAATCATAAACGTGGAATAAGTCACGGTGATGTTATTGACCTTATGCGTGAAAACATAGACGGCTTTGACGTAAGAGAGTTTTATGTTGACATTGTAAAAAATCTGAAGGAACAGGGGTATTAATCAAATCCCTTTTCTGTGAATGAATATCTTAACTCTCTGCATATAAAGTAGACAGGCACACACAATATAAACCACAGACACGAAAACGGCAGACAAATCTGCCCCATTAAATTAAACGGCATATCAGTGTAATCCCACACCTTCCAGTGCATAATTATATTATCGAATATGCCGACAAAAAACTCTGTAAGAGTAATAAAAACAGAGCCGAAAAAACAGCTTTTCATAAGCGTAACTGTATTTCGGCTGTTAAGCACATAGAGTACTGACAGAATGAAACCGCCTGTTATACCCATTGTCCAGTGCGTGTATCCACGGGTTGAAATTTCAAACAGACAGTACATAAAATATCCCATAAAGAATACTATAAGGTATTGTGAAAATTTCATTTTTATCAAATCCTTTCAGTACTATATTAAACACTAACGAAAAAAATATACGAGGTGAAAATAATGCGAAAAAGCTGTATATTAATGCATATTTCAAGTCTGCCGTCCGAATACGGCATAGGTAAAATGGGAAAGCACGCATTTGAATTTGTTGATTTTCTTAGAGAAAGTGAAACAAAATGCTGGCAGATTCTTCCGCTTTCTCCTACAAGCTATGGTGATTCGCCATATCAGTCATTTTCAGTAAATGCAGGAAATCCGTATTTTATTGACTTTGATCTGCTTGAGGCTGACGGACTTCTTGAACATCACGAATTTACATCACTTAAATGGCAGAGTGATGAGAACAAGGTTGATTACAGTATAATTTACACAAACTGTTTTGAGGTTCTTCGTCTTGCATATGAAAGATTCAAGCCGTCTGCTTTTCCGGAATACAAAAAATTCTGTGAAGAGAATAAAAACTGGCTTGATGACTATGCGCTTTTCATGGCACTCAAAAAGAAAAACGGCGGTAAGGCATGGTATGAATGGGATACTGAAACTGCTATGCACAAGGCAAAGGCTGTTTCACAGGCTAAAAAGGAACTTAAAAGCGAAATAGGTTTCTATAAGTTCATGCAGTATGAATTTGCAGTACAGTGGAGAGAACTTAAAAAATATGCAAACGAAAACGGAATTGAAATCATAGGAGATATTCCGATATACTGCGCACTTGACAGCGTTGAGGCATGGACAATGCCGAAGCTTTTCCAGTTTGACAAAAATCATAAGCCTGTATCTGTAGCAGGCTGTCCGCCGGATGAATTTTCACCTACAGGACAGCTTTGGGGAAATCCTGTTTACAACTGGGATTACCACAAAAAGACTGATTATGAATGGTGGATAAACCGAATTGCAAATGCAACAAAGCTGTATGACATAGTAAGAATTGACCATTTCAGAGGATTTGAGAGTTATTATACAATCCCTTACGGCAATGCTGACGCAACAGTAGGCGAATGGATGAAAGGACCTGACCATAAGCTTTTCAAGCTTGCAGAAGAAAAACTCGGCAAGCTGAACATCATTGCGGAAGACCTTGGATTTATCACTCCTGAGGTACGCAAAATGCTTGATAAATGCGGATATCCGGGAATGAAGGTACTGCAGTTTGGTTTCAGCGACGGAACAAATGAGCATTTACCGCATAATTTCACAAGCAGTCATTGCTATGCATACACAGGTACACATGACAATGAAACGCTAAACGGCTGGGTTGAAGTAATGGACAAGCAGTCACTTAAATTCACAAAGAAATATCTTAACGTGAAGAAAAAGAAAGATATTCCAATGGCAGTTGTAAGAGCGACATGGGGCAGTGTGGCGGAAGTAGCAGTTGCACAGATACAGGACTTTCTTGACAGTTCAAAGGATGACAGAATGAACACCCCGTCAACTCTCGGCTGTAACTGGCAGTTCAGAACAAAATCAAGTGACTTTACTTCATCACTTGCTAAGACTATAAAAAAGCTTAATAAGATGTATAACAGATAAGGCAGACAAAACATATTACGGTAAGAAAGTGAATTTTCAATATGACTATAAAAACGGTGTGAATGAAATTGATGAAGAACAGCTTTATCGTCTTGAAAAATTCAGATAAATCTGATGCGACTATAATTTTATAGTAGTCGGCAAGGAAGTATGGGTTGATTATATTTTGACGGTATGATATAATATCTTCAAAGATGTTTTGAACAGGAAGTGTTGCAGGAATATGGAATTTAAAATCAGACATTTTCAATCATGGATTGATATTATAAGTGCAATATGTGTATTTTTGTGTTTTGCATCGCCTTTATTAATAATTACAGCAGGCTTTCCCAAGTGGTTCATATTAGCTGTTATTGCTGTTATGTTTCTTTCTATAATACTCAGATTTGCTGAACTGATTATCGGAACTAAAATAAACATTAACGACAATACAATAACCATAAATTATCTTTTCCATAAGGATGTAATTTCTGCTGAAGAAATCAGCAGTCTTGAAGAAAAAACATATTACAGCAGAATGTATCGTTCGTACATTATGGAAATGACAATCACTCTTTGTGATAAAAGAAAAATTGTCCTTTATGATAAAGCACAGAAATCCGGTATTTCTTTAGGACTTCCGGAGAAACTTTCCGGAAATGACATTCCGCTTTACAGAGCATATGTGACAATTAATTCGATGAAAAATAATTGTAACAAATTCTGATAGCAGGGGCGGACATATGTGTCTGTCCGAATTTATCCGAACTAAGGCAACACCGTACAATTACCGCCTGACGGCTATGTGTGTGTCTTGCTTGAACTTTTTCCGTCATAG
>JAKSQU010000097.1 GCA_024403965.1 Ruminococcus sp. | reverse complement strand
CAATATCTGACGATAAAGGCGAAGTACCATATCCCGAGATTTTTGGCGGAGGCGGAGAACTTATCAGAACAACCTTTGGAGAATATATAGGTGACAGTTTTTTTAATCTTGCAGACGGCGGACAAGTAAACAATAAAACTGAAATTCCAAATCAGATTCTTATAAATGACAGTTGGTTTATGCCTAATTTCACTATTGAAAATACTGATGAACCGCTTGTACTCCTTTATCATACACATACCTGTGAAAGCTATGAACCATATGTCCGTGATGAATATGATTTGAATTTCAATTACCGAACAACAGACGAAAACAGAAATATGGTAATGGTAGGAAACGCAATTCAGGCAGAATTAGAGACACAGGGGATAGGCGTTGTACACGCATCGACAATACATGACCACCCGTCTTATAACGGAGCATATGACAGGAGCCGTGAAACAATACTGTCAATTCTTGAAGAATATCCAAGCATAAAGATTGTACTTGACATACATCGTGACGCATTATCAGAAGAAAATACAGCATATCAGCCGTTTGTCAGAGTAGAAGGAAAAGAATGTGCACAGATTATGATAATATCGGGGTGTGATGACGGAACTATGGGAATGCCAAATTATATGGAGAACTTTCACTTTGCCTGTGCATTACAGCAAAAGCTTGAAACAGACCATCCGGGATTTACAAGACCTGTTCTATTCGATTACAGGTGTTACAATCAGGATTTGACTAACGGAAGTCTGCTTGTAGAAATAGGTTCATTCGGCAACACGCTTGAACAAAGTCAGTTTGCCGGACAGCTTTTCGGAAAATCTCTTGGAGAATTTATAAATTCACTTAAAAAAGGAGACTAAGAATGAAGAAAAAACTAAAAGCCTGTGCAACAGCAGTTTTTTTGTATCTGCTGTCAGCAACAGGCTCATGGATGTTTATAAATTCCTATGCAAATTCTTATAACAGACTAAGTCTAAATCAGATTAAAACAGCAGGTCTGATAATGGAAGAAAATAATGCATATGTAAATGTACTTGATAAAAAAATCAATATAAAGCTAAATGACATAAAACCGCAAAGCAGAATTTTCGGCGGAGCATATATTCTTTCACCTGTAGAAATTCGTTCAGCGGCATATATCATATCACTTTTGACAGAGAATTTCAGCTGAGTATTAAGAACAAGGCATATTCAGTGATGAATTAGTGTTATAATAAAAGCTGTTGAGTTCACCGCTGTAAATAAGCTGAGCACCGGGGAAATTTCTGAAATCATCGGGTTTATAGAGACAGAAAGGCTTTTCAAGCTTGATACCTGTCTGCTCCATGGTATAAGCAACAAACTGCGAACAGACAAAGCTTGTTTTGCGTTTCCATTCAATATTAAAATAAACAGCAAGAAGACCGAGAAGATTATATGAATAGATTTTTCGGTTGTCTGAAAAATGCTGAATAATACGATAGTATGTTTCCTTTTGTTCGTGTGTCACAGGAATACTGTAAATTTCACATGGAATATTACAGAATTTTCCGAGAGTACCTTCGCCTACAACTTCCTTATTGAATGTAGCAGGGAGAGGGAGATAGCAGTATGTACGGCAGAAACTATACATTTCGGATAAATTTATATCACCTGAAAGTGAAACATGATTATATGGCTTTTTGGTGAAAAACTTGAAAAATTTTGCAGGTGTTGTGCCCGTCTGTGCAACGATAAGGTATATATATTCCTTCAAAACGTTCACTCCTAAAAACTAAATTAAACAATTATACCATATAATCCGAGATTATATGGTATAATTGCCCGATATACAAGTAGCAAATCAGTGATTTGTGTATCTGCAAGGGCATTTTGACAGATTTATAATATTCGTTCACGAATATTATACCATAAACACTTGCAAATTTCAAGAGTTTTTGATATAATAATATTGTTCGTCAAATAAATGCGCCTGTAGCTCAGTGGATAGAGCAACTGCCTCCGACGCAGTGTGCGCTGGTTCGATTCCAGTCAGGCGTACCAATTAATAAAGAAAGAATGATAGAAATGAAAAAAGTAGTAACAATACAGGATGTATCATGCTTTGGAAAATGTTCGCTTACAGTAGCACTTCCGATTATATCTGCAATGGGAATAGAAACAGCTGTTATTCCTACAGCAGTGCTTTCCACACATACAGGCAAAGGTTTCAGCAATTATACATTCCGTGACCTTACAGAAGATATTCCTGCGATAGCAGAACACTGGAAAAGTATGGAACTTAAGTTTAAGGGGATATATACAGGTTATCTCGGCAATATTCGTCAGGTAGAGATAGTTTCAAAATTTTTTGACGATTTTGGCGGAGACGATACATTTATAGTAGTCGACCCTGTGCTCGGAGATTCAGGACAGCTTTACGCAGGTTTTACCAATGATTTTGTAAATGAAATGAAAAAGCTTTGTTCAAAGGCTGATTATATAATTCCCAATATGACAGAAGTTTCATTTTTACTCGGTATCCCGTATGTTGAAGAATATGACGAAGAGTATGTACATAATGTACTCAGAAAACTTTCAGAACTCGGATGCCGAACACCTGTTCTTACTGGCGTTAAATATGACAAGGAAAAACAGGGAGCAGTTGCATATGATTCTGAAACGGATACATTCTGCTCATCATTCAGCAGAAATATAGACTATAATTTCCACGGAACAGGAGATATATTCTCAAGTGTATTCACAGGTGCACTTGCTCTCGGAAAAAATCTCGAGCAGTCACTTGATATAGCTGTCAGATATACATATGACTGTATAGAAGCAACTGTTCCGCATCTTGAAGAAATGTGGTACGGAAGTTGTTTTGAGTTGTGCCTTGACAAACTGATAGGCTACACAAAGAACTGACAAATTTCGGCATTTTCTTTCAAAAAACTATTGACATTTGCATTCAAGGGGTATATAATTGAAAACGCTGATACACTCAGCAGAGATTATTATATATTTTGGAGCGTCATATGGATATTACTGACATTTATCTGAATAAGCTTTATTCAGCAGAAAAGCTTTACAGCTATATTTCCGAAACTCTTGAAAATGAGAATATTTCCGATAAGAATTCTCTCATCAATGCATTAAACAGTATTTCTGAAAAAACAGAATTCAGAATTTATATATCTGATGAAAGTGTTTCAGATTCAGCCGCAGATGAAGTACTTTTATGTTTTACTGCCTGTGCAGACAGCAATTCTAATATTTCATTAACAATTACAGAAGATGAATTTCTGAATGTTCTTGATGAAGAAGACAGACTGACATCTGCTATTGCGCCACGTTCAGTTGTACATAAAACGGGACTTAATCATGCAACAGTACATATATGGTTTATCAGACGAAAGGACATGGGTATTCATGTGCTTTTGCAGAAACGTTCACATAAAAAGGAAATTGCACCCGATATGTATGATGTATCAGCCGCAGGACATATTTCACAGGGACATGAGTTCAGAAAAACAGCGTTAAAAGAAATTCGTGAAGAACTTGGACTTGAAGTTCCGTCAAACAGCCTTGAATTTATAGGAATGCGTCATGGATATTACACAGAAGGCGAAATAACAGACAAGGAACTTACAGCAGTATATCTTTATAAAGGAGAATTTGATGAAAGTCAGATTGCTCTCCAGGAGTCAGAAGTTTCCGAAGTGCACTGGGCAGAAATTGATGAGCTTATAACACTTATCAAGCTTGATTCAGTTAAAACCTGTATTTCACTTGAAGAACTTGATATGATAAAGAAAGCCGTATTCTGATATAAATAAACCGCACAAAACGATAAAGAGTTTTGTGCGGTTATTTTTTTACATAGACAAAATTTTCAGATTATTGAATTTCTGGAGTGTATCGCCATTTGAGATAACACAAACAGAACCATTTTCACCAAGCTTGCGCAGTTCACTGCATAGAGCAGAAAGACTTTCTCTTGTTGTTGAAAGCATTTGCTTACGTTTTTCACAGAGTTCTTCAAATGTTACACCAGAGAAAACGAATTCGTCTTCTGCAACTGCAATATTCTGGGGAGAACGTAAAGGCTCAGAAGATGCGATAGTAGAAATAATATAATTTTCGAGTCTTTCATCACCATTGCACCAGTTTTCAAGAGCATCTGCAATATTGCCAAAAGCAGAAAGTGAACCATCAGGAGAAGGGTCACGATATGAATAACACGCAATATCTCCGTTCATAAATGTAACAAGACCTGAACCATAAGCACCACCCTGAACACGAACTGTAGTCCACAGATAGTCAAGAGAGAGAATCTGAGCGGCTGTCTGCAGCTGACCTGTTCTTTCGGGAGTATGCCATCCCTGAACAGCATAAGAAACAGGTGCAGGAATACTGATACCCATTTTTTCAGGGAGAGCAGTTTTATAAGCTGAATATTCAGAAACAGATTCTCCGTCAGGAATATTAATTAATGATAAAATATCAGTATTATTGTCAGATGTTACACTGAGAGTAAGCCTGTTTCTGCATACTGAATTATTAAGAGTATCTGTTATCAGTTTTATAAAGCTGTCTGACCTATCATCAAAATCACGTACAAGTTCATGAACAGCATTGAAATAGCTGTAGCCGTTGCAAGCCTCGTCAAAAGCAGTATTTGCGGAATACTGAGCAAGAGCCTCTTTCATGCCGATTCTGTGACCGCCTGTTATCATATTCTGACGATTGTATTCTTCAATCTGTAAGAGAATATTCTTAATCATATCTTTTTTGCTGAAATCTGTTTTAGTAAGAATTTCAGTTATGATTTCAACAGCTTTATCAATATTCTTATCAAGAACACTGCATCTTACTGAAAGCTTAGGCATGCATTTTTCACGACTATTTTTATCTGCAAATGACTTCAGATTTATATAGAGTGTACCTATATAGTTCTTAACAAGGCGCTGCAGTTCAATAACAGAGTGTTCTGTTGTAGGAAGTTCACCGAGTAAATCACTTATAACAGAAAGCTTTGAAGCATCTTCAAGTGAAATATCAGAAAGTGTGAAATACATTGTGAAATGAGTAATTCCATGACACTGAACATTATGACGAATAATCTTAACACCGTTTACTTCATTAACAGATGTATCAATTTTCTCAGGTTTATCTGAAATATCACTTAAATCAAGAACAGGAAGTGATGCTTTAGCCTCAGGGGAATCAGGAGTACCCTGCCACAGAGAAAGTTTTTCATTAGTAGCATTGAGTTCTGCGATATCAGAATCTGACATATTTTCAGTTCTTCTCTTAAGTGACAGCTTTTCAGCCTCAGCCTTTTTGAGACCAACTTCCTTGTCAGGCAAAGCAGTAAGAGTACACATTCCGTTATCAGAGAACAAATCAGACAGAATTGAATCAAAATCACCATCGTCAGCCATTTCTCTTAATTTAGCAAAGTCCTCATCATAAACAAGATAAAGCATAGGGTCACCGCCGTAAAGCCATGAATCAAGTGACTGAATACAGCGAGTAAGTCCCTGTGGTTCGTACATTGAGCGGTTATGGAATTCCATACGGTTAATACAAGCATGAAGTTCATCCTTGTCAATTCCTTTACAGAGAATATCCTTTACAGTATTACTGATAAGTTCTTTGAGTTCATCAATCTGTGGCTCATTGAGATTTCTGATACTAAGCATAAACCATGGCTGTGCTATTCCGTCAAGTACACCGGTAATAACATCCTGTCCGAGACCGGCATCAAGAATAGCTTTTTTGAGTGGTGATTCATTGCTTTCAGCGAGATAAGAAGAGAGAATACTAACAGCAAGATTATGAGTTTTATCAGCATATGTGCCGATAATCTTACCCATAGTAAAATGAGTTCTGTTTTCTGATTCTTCATTTTCTCCAAGTTCATATGAAACCACAGCACTTTTGCTGACAGGTTTCTGATAACTGAGAACAGGTAAATTATCTGATTTCGGAGTATCAGCAATATAGCTGTTAATCATTGCGAGTGTTTCATCAAGCGGAACATCACCATCAAGATAAAATTTTGCATTTGACGGATGATAGAATTTTTTCCATGTACTGCAAAACTGTTCATAGGTTAAATCGGGGATAGCAGAAGGCTCACCGCCTGAGACAAATCGATAACTGCTGTCAGGATATAAAAGACGATTCATACCAACATCTATAACCTCGCTGACATCAGATAAAGCACCCTTCATTTCATTGAAAACTACGCCCTTGTAAAGCGGCTCATTTTTTTCGTCAAATTCTGTATGCCATCCTTCCTGCATGAAAATAAAAGGATTGTCCATGATTCTCGGAGCAAAAACAGCATCAAGATAAACCTCTGTAAGATTAAGGTAGTCCTTGCTGTTACGGCTTGAAATAGGATAAACTGTTTTATCCGGATAAGTCATAGCATTAAGGAAAGTCTGCATACTGCCTTTTAAAAGGTCAACAAATGGCTCTTTGACAGGAAATTTTGCAGAGCCGCAGAGAACACTGTGTTCAAGTATATGAAAAACACCTGTATCATCAAACGGAAGAGTCTTGAATGCAACAGAGAACAGTTTATTTGACGCACCATTGTCAAGCCAGCATAATTCTGCACCGGAAACAGTATGATACATCTGAACAAGCTTACCGTTAAGCTGTTTTGACTCTCTTATATTTGTAACTTCAAATCCGTGAAGAATATCACCAATATTTAAATTCATTTGTTTTCCTCCTGTGAAAGATAATCTATAATACTGTGAGCGGCTACATTTCCTTCGCCGACAGCTTTTGTATACTGATATGGTCTTCCTGAGCAGTCACCGGCGGCAAAAACACCTTTAATGCTTGTACACATATTTCTGTCAACAATAATATGTCCGTTATCTGTGGGAATTTCTTTCATAAGGTTACTGAAAGAAACAGATGTTCTGAGACAGAATAAACCGCATACATCAATTTCGTTTCCATCTGAGAGCAGTATTTTTTCAACATGACCATCACCGACAATCTCAATCGGTTTATCATTGTGAACAGTTACGTTGTCATAAACTATATCTGTGTTATCATAGTAAGGGAAGAAGTCAACATGTTCAGCAAGTTCAGCGAGAAAAGAAACCTCATGTTCAAGACGTTTTGCATTGCATATAACTGCAATTCTTTTTCCTTTATAAAGTCTGCCGTCACATGTTGCGCAGTAGCTTACTCCATGACCGATTCTTTCGGTTTCTCCCTTAATCTGCCCCTTTTGTTCAATTCCTGTAGCAATAAGAACAGTTTTAGCCTCGCAGAAATCTGAACCTGCGAGTATTCCGAATTTAGTGCCCATATTAACAATCTGATTTACAACCTTGTCCGTAACGGAAAGATTCATATTTTCAGCCTGTCTGCGAAAAACACTGCATAAGTCACTGCCGCTTATTTCGTTAAACCCGGGATAATTTTCAATTTTCTCGGCAAGAGCAACCTTTTCACAAATATCAGCAGAACCGAACCAGATAATATTTTTATTGTGAATTTTTAGATTAAGAGCAGCAGAAAGTCCTGCAGGACCTGTGCCGATAATCGCAGTATCGAACATAAACACTCCTCCATTCACTTTTAGTATATGTAATCTTAAGGCAACACCGCACAATTACCGCCTGACGGCTATGTGTGTGTCTTGCTTGA
>JAKSQU010000096.1 GCA_024403965.1 Ruminococcus sp. | reverse complement strand
TTAAAAGAATGTATCATTCAAGGTTTAAGGATAAACAGAAGTTGATGTTTGTATGTCAGAATATTTTTGTGGTTCGGTAACAAGCGGTTTAATCAAACTATTGTCACTGTCAATTATATGCTCATAAACTGTTTCACCGTCAGACTTTTTGTCATAATAGGGGAGTGTATCCGCTGAAATGACTTCTATACCCATTAATTCCTTTAGTTCATTTTCTGAAAAGTAAAGGTAATCGTCATCAACGTGCTGATAGTAGTAGTCATCAGATTTGTAAAGTATTCCGTATTCTTCACCGACCAAGCTGTAATTATCATTATTTTCATGAACAAAAAATGCATAGGTGAGATTTTTTTTCGGCACAACACCGCAGTTTACTATTTCATGGTAGTATTTGTTTTCATCTTCAACGCCATTGCTGTCAGTAACAGGACAAAAACCGCCTGATAAATAAAGCTTGATTTCCGTGCCTTTTATAACGCTGTTTTTGAAATCACTGTTTACTTCGATTTTTAGTTCAGTAAGAGCAATACAGCCGGCATTTCCGTTATTTTTCCATATATACGAAATATCCTTAACATCGCCGATTAACACATTATCTGCATATTTTACTGTATTAGTGATTTTACTGAAATCATCCGCAAAATCATATAACGGCTGATATTCAATAATTTCCTTATCTTTCAGATTATCAGGAATCTGCGGAACTTCAAAAACTGAAAAGGCATGTTCGGGAATCTGTTCGGTTAATGTATCGAGTATTTTTTCGCCCTCACAGTCATAAACGTTCAGAACTCTCGGCTGTGCTAAAAGAGTAAGACGGACAGCCTCCTGTGGTGAATTTGGAGAATCACCGATTAAATCCTTATAATATACATAACCTTCAATTCCGTTATCACCGATTACACCCATAAGAACAGGCATAACAGCGGAATCCTTATTGTTCATACCATATGTTTCGCCCTTGCTGTTAATATGATAGCCGTTTTCATCAGTAGCACTTTCAGTAGCAGTTTCAGTAGTAGTTTCGGTCTGAACATTATCCAAAGGAGCATGAGACATACGGCTTATAAAGTACATACTTCCGCCGATACCACTGACTAAAACCACAGCAGACGCAAATACACTGAATTTTCTGATAAGGGAGTATTTTCTTTCTTTTCTTTCAACTCTCCAAACAACAGGCTCATCATTTTTAAAGGCTTTATTCTTATACTTTCTTTCGCTCTCTTTGAAAATTCTTTTTCTTTCCTTACTGTCAAGCACAGTAACATCCTGTGAAATTCTGTCAGTGATATTACCATCAGCATTTTTCAGCATATCGAAGATAAAGTTTTTGTCTTTCATTCTGCTCCTCCTTACAGTTCAATACCAGCTTTTTCAAGCATAGCTCTGAGTTTTTTCAGGGCACGTCTGCACCTTGCACGGACATTTTCGGGAGTCAGCCCGACCTGTTTAGAGATAAACGTCGAATTCCGCTTAAAGTAAAACTTCTGAATAAGAATGACAGAATCAGGTTCACCAAGTGATTTAATCATATCAAGCAGAATATTCTGAATATCTCTGCTGTAAACAGTTTCGTCAACTCTTTCATCTGAAACGAATTTATCAGTTAATTCATCGTCAATAGATATATTGTCTGTTTTGTGAGAGTTAATACGATTATAGTAGTCTGATGCAATTCTTTTAGCAACGGTACCGATAAATCCTTTGATTTCACCGCAAAACTCTTTTTCAGTATCGTATGCAAGGAATATTTCTGCGAAAACATCGCTCATGCATTCTTCAAGGTCTTCACGTTTTGCTATGCTGCGGAGTCTGTTGCAGATAATAGTGTAAACGTAACTGCTGTATTCGTCAAACAGCACTCTGTGAGCATTGTCACGGGAAATTTTAATCTCTCTGCGGAAGTCTTCATGTTTCATATTTCACCGTCTTTCTTTTTCATTTTCTATTATATACATTCCGATTTTTGATTTCAAGTGTGACAATAATTTACAAGGAAAATTAACAGCGGAGAGAAAACCAGGTTTCTCTCCGCTGTTATTTCAACATAAATCAAATAAGATCATTCTGAAATCTTGAAAGATGTTCAAACGGAAGGATCTGTCTGCCACGGAAAAGACCACAGCCGTCATTTACTCTGAAATTATCGAAAGCCTTGAACATATTAACGTCAATCTCGGCAAGATTGATATTCTGTAATTTCTGAACACGTTCATAAGCATCATCAAAGTATCTGCATTCACCCACAGGAATTTCCTTGCGGCGGTTGCGTTCTTCTTCCTGTCTTTTTTCGTAAACAAAGTGATTTGCATTGCCTATTTCAGCATTGTCATCCATATCCTTTGTTCTTAGCTGAACCTCTGTATAGCATCTTGAAAGATTATCATAGAGAGTGATATGAAGTGACTGATATCCCATAGGTCTGCCGTTTGAGATGTAGTCTCTGAAATATGGTCTTACTGATTCTTCCATCATATCGGAATACTTTACATTTTCCATGCCCGAAAGTTCAGCTGAAAAGCCTCTTTCTTCAAGGAATAACGGCATCATATTTGCGATTTCATAGAGATATTTAATTTCAGCCTCAGTTCTGTCTTCGTTTTCTTTAACTTGACATTTAGGAAGTGAAATTACTATTCTGTAGGCAATAAGGTCTCTGAAACAGCTTAGTTTGCTTTTTATTTCAGCTTCACTCGGATATTTTCCGTTCTGTATAAAGTAATCGTAGATATAAGCAACAATATAGCCGTTTATTTTTTCTTCCGCTCTTATAAGTGACTTGATTCTTCCCTTAAAGGTAAATGCAAGAAACGGATATTCCTTTGTCATATACTTATAGAATTCCTTGATACGCTGTGACTGTGAAGTAATGAAGTCATTGTGTTCAAGCAGTTCCTTAATCTGTCGCAGAATATTGCAGTGTGCAATATCAATTGAATTATGATTCTGTTTTGCGTCAGCCATAAGGTCAGAAGTATACTGATGCAGAATTTTTAATACTGTATTACCCGAATACAGATAATCGTTAAGTGAAATCATTTATATCATCCTTTTCATAAAAATTATTTTCTTTTATGATTATAACACATTTTCACAACTATTGCAAACAATATATTGCTCTGTATATTAAGTCATAGTGTATATTTTTTGTTGCTATTCTTGTATATATTAACAAATTATCTTACAAAGTATTGCTATGCCGCCCTGAGATAGTGTATAATACTTGTATCTTAATAAAAGGAGAAATATATTATGACAAATGCAGTTGCAAAACAGAAACTTTCCGTAAAAGCACAGACTATCGGAGCAATAATAGCAATTATATCAGCTGTTGCAGTTCCGCAGATTCTTCATGTTATCGGTGCGGCATCAGGACTCGGTACAGCTCTCGGAGAAATCTTTCTTCCTATGCATCTTCCGATTATTCTTGCAGGACTCCTTGCAGGTCCGTATGCCGCAGGTATTGCTGGACTTTTAGGACCACTTGTAAGCCATTTGCTCACAGGTATGCCTGGTTCAGTTATGCTCCCGTTTATGATGATTGAACTTGCTGTTTATGGTATCAGCGCAGGAATGCTCAGAAATGTAAAAATCCCGAATATCGCAAAGGTACTTATTGCGCAGATTCTCGGCAGAGCAGTAAGAGGCGGAGCAATTTTAATTGCATTCTACGCATTTGGTTCAGCAATCAAGCCTGCTGTAATTCTTTCAAGCATTTCTGCGGGACTTATCGGAATTGTTCTTCAGCTTATCATTATTCCGCTTGCAGTATACAGATTAAGAAGTGCAGACAATGAGTAATCTTGAAAAAGCAAAAGATATTCTGAATAATTCGGAATACACCTGTGTACTTTGCAGTGATTCGGAAACAATAACAAGCAGTAAACGTGGTGTTGCGCCATTGCTTGAATGGTATGAGCAGAGCATGACTCTCAGCGAGTTTTCAGCCGCAGACAAGGTAGTAGGCAAAGGAGCGGCATTCCTCTATATTCTGCTGAATATCGGTGAACTTCATGCTAATGTAATAAGCATTCACGCACTTGAAACACTCAGACAGCATAATGTAAAGGCAACATATTCTGTACTTGCCGACGCAATACGCAACCGTGACAACACAGGATTTTGTCCGATTGAAACAGCTGTTATGGATATTTCCGAACCTGTTTCAGCTTTGAAAGCAATCAAAGAAAAACTTGAAATGATGAAAAAGTGAAAAAACATAAAAACGGCTGATGAATCAACATCAGCCGTTTTTATTTTATATTGTAATTCAGTTTCTTGCCTCGATATCTGAAACAAGGTCGATACGTCTCTGATGACGTCCGCCTTCAAATCCTGTTGTAACAAAGATTTCAGCGAGTTCACATGCAAGACCGCATCCGAGTGTTCTTGCGCCCATGCACATTACGTTTGAGTCATTGTGCAGACGTGTAAACTTTGTTGAGAATGAATCAGAACAAAGAGCGGCTCTGATGCCGTTTATTTTATTTGCGGCAATTGACATTCCGATACCTGTACCGCAGATGAGAATACCCTTTTCGCATTCACCTGATGTAACAAGACCGCATACAGCCTCAGCAATTACAGGGTAATCGCATGGTTCACCGTCTGTACCCATATCCTTGAATTCAAAACCCTTTTCAGAAAGAGCCTCGATAACAGCCTTTTTCATTTCAACACCAGCATGGTCACAGCCAATAGCTATCATGTTTTACATCTCCTTAATTTTTATTCGCATTTTTATCTTCAAGGTCTTTTTCAGCCTTGACCTTCTGTAAATATGATACTTCAAGAGCATCAGGTTCACCAAGCTTACGGGAAATACCCGCAAGGCATACACCCGCAGCATTCTGTAATCTGCTCTGCGGAGGTGCAATAGTGAACACAGGTGAACGGAATTCGTTGAAAAAGTCAGCCGCACCGTCACCGCATAAAAGCGCCTCACCCACATTAAAAGCGAGATACTCTGCAAGTTCATTTTTTGATATAATCTGTTCCTCAGTAACCTGTTCAACACAGAATCCGTCACTCTTGTATGTGCATGTATAAACAAGGTCACCTCTTGCGCTCATAATTGAGCATATATGTCCCTTGTATGCCAGATTGCTGCACGCAAGACCAAGCAGAGTTGAAACACCGCAGCATTTTACACCAAGTCCGAAACTGAGAGCCTTTACAGCTGCAACACCTATACGAAGACCTGTGTATGAACCGGGACCATTTGCAACAGCAATACCGCCGATATCAGACATTTCCTTGCCTGCCTGTGCAAGAATATCCTTTACAATCGGCATAATAACCTGTGAATGAGTTTTCTGTGTATAAAGAGTAGTCTGAGCGAGAAAGGTTTCAGAATCAGAGTCAAAAAGAGCCGCAGAGGCATTTTTTCCGGATGTATCAATTCCAAGCAGCAGCAAATCTTCCACCGTCCTCAATAATAATTTCACGTTCAGACTCACTGAGTCTGTTTATAGTGATATAAATAGTATGTTTCGGGAGAAATTCAGCAATGTTCTCAGACCATTCAACAGCCGCAACATTCTCCTCAAAAGGATAGTCATAGAATCCTGTAGTTTCAAGGCCTTCCTCAGAGCATATGCGGTACATATCGAAATGATAAAGAGAAAGCTTATCTCCGTGATATTCATTGACAAGTGCAAAGGTAGGGGATGTGACATTGTCACCGAGTCCGAGACCTACAGCAATACCTCTTGTAAAAGTAGTCTTGCCTGCACCGAGACCGCCCTTATAGGCAATCATATCTCCCGCTTTCAGAAGACCACCGAGCTTTACAGCAGTATCAATGGTCTCCTGCGGAGATTTAGTGATAATTTTAATCATAATCAGAAAAGTCCTGTGATATTTCCGTTTTCGTCACAGTCAATATTGAATGCAGCAGGTTTCTTAGGAAGACCCGGCATTGTAAGGATATCACCTGTGTAAATTACGACAAATCCTGCACCTGATGAGAGTCTTGCGTCTCTTACAGTAATGCGGAAGTTCTTAGGTCTGCCGAGAAGTGACGGATTATCTGAAAGTGAATACTGTGTTTTTGCAACACAGATAGGAAGGTCCCAGAAACCGATGTTTTCGATTTCCTTGATAGCCTTTTCAGCCTGTGCAGTAAATGTAACACCGTCTGCACGATAGATTTCCTTAGCAACCTTTTCAACCTTGTCCTTGATAGTAATCTGAGTATCATATAAAGGCTTGAAATCAGTACTTTCTTCACAGAGAGAGATAGTTTCGCAAACCTTTTCAGCAAGGTCAACACCGCCTTCACTGCCCTTAGCGAAGATTTCGCACATAGAAACCTCAACGCCGAGTTCAGAACAGAAATCCTTTACGAACTGAATTTCAGCCTCAGTATCGTTAGCGAAACGATTGATAGCAACAACAACAGGAACATGATACTTATGCATGTTTTCGATGTGAGTCTGAAGATTTACGATACCCTTTTCAAGAGCCCACATATTTTCAGCGCCAAGTTCTTCCTTCTTTACACCGCCGTTGTACTTGAGAGCCTTGATAGTAGCAACAAGAACAACGCATGAAGGAGCAATGCCTGCATAACGGCACTTGATATCCATAAACTTTTCAGCACCAAGGTCTGAGCCGAAGCCGGCCTCAGTTACAGCGTAGTCACCGAGCTTGAGAGCAAGCTTAGTAGCTCTGACAGAGTTACAGCCGTGAGCAATGTTAGCAAAAGGACCGCCGTGAATGAATGCAGGATTATTTTCAAGAGTCTGAACGAGATTTGGCTTCATAGCGTCTTTAAGGAGAGCAGTCATAGCACCGCATGCACCAATCTGCTTAGCGAAAACAGGTTCACCGCTTGTGTTGTAAGCAACAAGAATATTTCCGAGTCTTTCCTTTAAATCGCTTACGTCTGATGCAAGACAGAGAATAGCCATGATTTCAGATGCAACAGTGATATTGAAACCGTCTTCTCTTGGAACACCGTTAGCCTTGCCGCCCATACCGATAACGATATTTCTGAGTGCACGGTCATTCATATCCATACAGCGCTTAAAGAGAATTCTTCTCTGGTCAATACAGAGTTCATTGCCCTGCTGGAGATGGTTGTCAATCATAGCACAAAGAAGATTGTTAGCAGAAGTGATAGCGTGCATATCACCTGTGAAATGAAGATTGATATCCTCCATAGGAACAACCTGTGCATAACCGCCGCCTGCGGCACCGCCCTTCATACCGAAAACAGGACCGAGAGATGGTTCACGGAGAGCAAGAACAGTTTTCTTTCCGATTCTGTTCATAGCGTCAGCAAGACCGACACTGATAGTAGTTTTACCCTCACCTGCAGGAGTAGGGTTGATAGCAGTAACAAGGATAAGCTTACCGTCTTCCTTGTCAGCAAATTTAGTATAAACGTCTTCAGAAACCTTAGCCTTGTAGTGACCGTATGGTTCAAGGTCTTCCTCGCTGATACCGAGATTTGCGGCAACTTCTGAAATACGTTTCATTTTGGCATTCTGAGCAATTTCGATGTCTGATAACATAACAGATACCTCCGTTAAAAATGTGATATATCCATTATATCACATTTACATAATAAATGCAAGGGATAAATTTTAATTATACCGAAATCACCCATAAACCTCAGCCAGATAAATCGACAATCTGCTCTGGATAATTTCACCACATTTCTCGGCTGTATATTCTCCGTTGAAGAATTTAAGCACTTCTTCATCAAG
>JAKSQU010000095.1 GCA_024403965.1 Ruminococcus sp. | reverse complement strand
CACCATACATTCTGGTGCTTTAACGAAAACTCATCAGATACAGGCGGACTTGTATATGATAACTTCCAGAAATGGGATGATGTCAAGTATGAGTTTGTAAAACCGGCACTCTGGCAGGATGCTAACGGTAAGTTCATAAGCCTTGACCACAAGATTCCGCTCGGACGTGCAGGAAATGGTATTTCATTGTTTGACTACTATGGCAATTCATGTTCACAGATACCACAGACAACAACTACCACTGCAACAGCACCCAGTACAACAACTACAACAGCCGATACCACCACAACAACTGTTACAACAAGCACAACAACAGCTACAACAATCAGCGAACCGGCTGGTACAGTCACTTTATATGGTGATGCAAACTGTAACGGCGAAGTAGAAATGTCAGATGCAGTACTTATTATGCAGAAAATAGCAAATCCGACCAAATACGGTGTAGATGGTACGGATGAAAACAGAATTACAGAACAGGGCTTAATCAATGCAGACTGTGCAGGCGGCGGAGACGGTGTTACAAACCTTGACGCACTCACAATTCAGAAATATATGCTCAAGCTTGTTGATAAACTTCCTGTAGCATAATTAATACAAATACTAAAGGGCGGACTTTACCGCCCTTTTTATTAATGAGGTGAAGATAAAATGGCAAAACAGTTCTGGAAGGGCAGTGTACTTCTTGCACCTGCACCTGCGGCACTTGTAACCTGCGGAACAATGGAAAATCCGAATGTTCTGACAATAGCATGGACAGGTATAGTATGTACACATCCGCCGATGACATATATTTCTGTCCGTCCCGAAAGATATTCACATGATATTATCAAAAATTCGGGAGAATTTGTAATTAACCTTACAACATCGGCAATGTGTAAGGAAACTGACTTTTGCGGAGTAAAAAGCGGACGTGACATGAATAAGCTTGAAAAATGCGGATTTCATACAGTTAAAGGACAGACAGTAGATGTACCTATAATAGAAGAATGCCCTGTCAGCCTTGAATGTAAGGTAACCGAATCAAAACTGCTTGGTTCACATACAATGTTCCTTGCAGAGATAACAGGAATTGACGTTGACGAAAAATACCTTGACAGCAAGGGAAAGCTTAACTTACAGCAAAGCGGATTAATGGCATTTGCACACGGAGAATACTTTGCACTCGGAAGAAAACTCGGAGATTTCGGTTGGTCAGTAAGAAAAAAGAAGAAAAACAAGCCGCAGAATATCAAAGCAAATAAAGAAAAAAATAAATAAAAATGCGGCGAGCCGTCACACACTCTCTCTAAAAAACAGTAGAACGAGCAAAGCGATGTTATACGGAATGACATAAGCACCTGTCTCGGCTTGCCCGACGAAATATCTTTCAAAGACGCACAGAAACATAAATCTGTGCGCTTTTTATTTCTAATCTGAAAAATCCTCAACAACTTTTTTCAGTTCACTTTCATTTTCAAGTGCAACACCTGTCATGAACTGATTTTTGTCAAATTCCGAAAGCAGATTAATATTAACATTAATAACATCATACGGCAATTCATCTACATAAAGAAAAACACCAAGCTTACCATTGTAAGCCTTTACAATGCAGTAGGGAACAGTATCATGTGCCGCCGCCTCCTGTTTGACGATTTCTCTGTCCCTGTGAACATTCTGTCCGAGAGTACAGATAACAAGAGTTCCCGAAACCGCCGCCGCACCAATCATAATATAGAGATTTCTTTTTTGATCCTTATTAATCATAAAATCACTTCTTTCTGCTGAAATTACTCACAATGCATAAATTTGTACAGATATTATTCCTCATTTTTCTTATATTATACAAATTACAGTTTTTTTCAAAAACTACTTAACAAACGGAGAAAAGTGTGGTATAATTTAATATGTGTATTCAGCGAAACATCGCTTAAAGCACAATACATGAAAGGAGTATGTGCTGTTTTTGAAAAAGTAAAGGCAAATAACCATATTTTTTCTTAATTACAGCTATTGCAGTACTGAGTATTATAATCAGTACAGCAATAATATGACAAAATGGAAGACAAAGCATACAGACCTGTAAGACGTCACAGTGATGATGTCCCAAGGGGTAAAAAGAAGAAAAAGAAAAAACAAAGTACACCGCTGCTTATCCTTAAAAAGCTCTTAATGGTAATTGCAACGACATTGCTTTCACTGTTTATGGTAATTGTCATAACAGGAACGATTGTTTGTACCGCACTTACTGTTTACGTTCTTAACTTTATGGATGAGTCGTCAAATGTAACTTTACAGGAGCTTGAATCGGGAAGTGATACCTATTTCTACGGTTTACAGGCAAACGCAAAGGGTGAAGATGAACTCGTTGTACTCCATAAGGTAAAGACCGACGTTCAGCGTATTCCTGTAACAATCGACAGAATACCGCAGCACGTAAGAAACTGCTTTGTGTATACCGAAGACGAGCGTTTCTATACACATGACGGTGTTGACTACAAGAGAACATTCTCAGCATTCGTAAATATGTTCGTACACATTTACGATACAGAACAGGGTGGTTCAACAATCACACAGCAGCTTATCAAAAACCTTACAGGTGATGACGAGCATACACCACAGCGTAAAATCAGAGAAATTTTCGCCGCAATGCAGCTTGAGAAATCATACACAAAGGATGAAATCCTTGTTGAGTATCTCAACTACATCGGTTTTGGCGGACCTATCAACGGTATTCAGCTTGCATCTATCCGTTATTTCGGTAAGAACGTTGAAGACCTTACAATTCCGGAAGCATCGGTACTTGCCGCAATTCCTAAGAGCCCAGAGCACTACGGACCATTTGTTGAGTACTACGATGACAACGGCAGACTTGTTGTTGACGGACGAGCAAACAACAGAGAGCGTCAGGAATACGTACTCCAGAAACTTTACGAAAACGGCGCAATCACATACGATGAATATCAGAAATATCTGAATGTAAAGCTTATTTACACAGATTCACCCGAGTATCTTGAGTCACATCCGGAAGAACAGGCTGAAGAACTTGAAAGCAAGGAATCAGCAAACTCATGGGTAGTAGACGCAATGTATTACGAAGTAATTGACCTTTTCAAGGAACAGTATAACCTTGACCAGTCACAGGCAATTGATAAGATAAACAAGGGCGGCTACAAGATTTATTCATGCGTTGATGATAAAATGCAGAAATATATGGAAGAGCGTTTCCTTGACCCGTCAAACCTTATTTCACTTGATGCAACAAGAAGATGGTGTGATATCGACGGAGACGGCGAAGCAGAAGAATATATTCCGCACGTAGCATTCGTAGCAATGAACTATAATGGTGAAGTACTTTGTGCAGTAGGTGAAACAGGTGAAAAGGAACATTCATTTGTAACAAACTACGCAGTACACGAACCAAGACAGGTAGGTTCAACAATGAAGCCTGTTGCATCATATGCGCTTGCACTTGAAACTGACCTTATTCACTGGGGTTCAGTATTCAATGATAAGCCTATTATGAAGGATGCAAAGGGTGAGCCGTGGCCTACAAACTATGGTAAAACACTTTCATACGCAAACCACAATGTTTACTACTTCTTACAGCAGTCATTCAATACAGTACCTGCACAGCTTGTTGAAGAAATGGGAGCACACGAAGTATATCAGTTCTGTAAGGGACAGCTTGGCATGAAACTTTCCGCACAGGACGAAGCTATCGCTCCACTTGCTCTTGGTGCGCTCACATATGGTATTACACTTGAAAACCTTGTAAATGCATATCTCCCATATGGTAATAAGGGTGTATACAACGAAGCACACATTGTAACACGTATCGAAGACAGCAACCAGACAGTAATCTACCAGAATAACGGTAATCCAAGACAGGCTGTATCAGATGAAACAGCATGGGTTATGAACAGACTCTTAAAGAACGTAGTACAGAACGGTACAGGTACAGCCGCACAGCTCAGCAATAAGGTAGTTGTAGGTAAGACCGGTACAACAGATAACTGGTACGATGAAGCGTTCGTAGGACTTACAAGAGACTTTGTCAGCGGTATTACAGTAGGTTATAAGTACAACAACAACGTACTTTCACTCCCGTCAAACTTCAAATCAGCACAGGTATGGAAAAACTGTATCGGTGAATATGCAAATACAGAATATCTTGATACACCTGCCGACTTTGACCCTGTTGATACAGTAGTTGAAGGATATATGTGTCAGGGTTCAGGCTGTATAGCAGGTGCATACTGTACAAAGGGCATCTATGGTTACTGGAAGTCAACAAATGCACCATTCTGTAACGGAAGTCATAACCAGTGGACAAACAACTCAAACAGCACAAGCAACAATTATCAGACAACAACGTATAATTCATGGAATAACAATACATCATGGACAAACAGCTACAACAATTCATGGAACAACACCTATACAGATAACAGCTACAACAATACATGGACAGACAACAGTTATACAGATAACAGCTGGTCAGACACAAGCGGCGGCGGAGACTGGTCAGGCGGAGATACCGCAGAATAAAATAGTAAAAGGTGATTTTTTTGGATAATACAATCAGATTATGCTGTCCATGTCATTTCGGACTGGAAAGCGTATTAAAGTATGAAATTCAAAAAATCGGCGGAACTGATTTAAGAGTCAGTGACGGCAGAATCAGCTTTACGGGCGACGAAACAATCGTCGCCCGTAGTAATCTCTGCTTGTCAACAGCCGAGAGAGTTCTAATTGAACTTATTGAATTTAAAGCAACAACATTTGAAGAACTTTTTCAGGGCGTAAAGTCAATTGAACTTGAACGCTACATTGGAACGCAGGACGCATTTCCTGTTAAGGGTGACTCATTGAATTCAACACTTTTCAGTGTTCCCGATTGTCAGTCAATTGTAAAAAAGGCGGCAGTTGAAAGACTTAAATCAAAGTACGGCATTACATGGTTTGATGAAACAGGCCCGACAGTACAGATACAGTTCAGAATATTCAAGGATATAGTGTCAGTGTATCTGGACACAAGTGGTGCAGGACTTCATAAGCGTGGCTACAGAAGAAATTCAAATGCCGCACCTATCAAGGAAACACTTGCGGCCGGAATTATTGACCTTGCAAGAGTAAGACCGGAGTCAGTTGTGTGCGATCCATTCTGCGGAAGTGGTACACTTCTCATTGAGTCAGCGTTAAAGGCGCTTAATATTGCACCTGGACTTAACAGAAGATTTGCGGCAGAAAAGTGGTCATCACTTGACAGCAAAATCTGGCAGGAAGAGCGTAAACGTGCAATTGACAATGTAAACAGGTCAGCTAAATTTCAGGCAATAGGCTTTGATATTGACGATGATGCTGTAGCGCTTACACTTGACAATGGTCATAAGGCAGGAATTAAGTCAAGACTTAAAATTGAACAGGCAGACATAACAAAATTTGTTCAGCCCGAGAACTCCATAGTAATCTGCAATCCGCCGTATGGCGAGCGAATGCTTGAACTTCGTGAAGCAGAAGATGTCTACAGAAAGATGGGCAGAGTACTCGGCAAGGGTGGAAACAGACAAAGCTATGTAATCTCACCGCATGAAGAATTTGAAAAATTCTTTGGTACAGATGCAAGAAAACGCAGAAAGCTGTACAATGGTATGATTAAATGTCAGCTCTACATGTATTTCTAAGGTGACATCATGGAAACCGCATTACTTATAATAGGCATAATTCTTGTTGTTCTGATGATTGCAGTACTGCTTATGCTTGTAAAAAACAGCAAAACAGGCAGTGCAGACTATAAAACTGATTCCGAAGTCAGACTTCTCATAGATACATTCAAGACAGATTATTCATCAGATAACAGAAATCTTCGTGAAGAACTCAGTACCAATGTACAAATGAGTGTAAAAAATCTTGGCGAAATGCTGACAGCCGCACAGCGAAACAGCGGAGAAATACAGTCAGCAAAAATCAGTGATATGAGTGTGCAGATTACACGCAGACTATCGGATATGGACAGATTTCTTTCCGAGAAACAGGAGAATTCAAGTGCGGCAGTTAATCAGCAGTTAAAAATACTTGAAGAACGATTCAAGTCACTTGAACAGAATAATGAGATGAAACTTGATGCTATGCGTTCGACAATGACAAAGCATCTCACAGGAATACAGGAAGACAACAGCAAAAAGCTTGATGCAATACAGGCGGCAGTAAACGAAAAGCTTGAAACCAAAATGACAGAGTCATTCCGACTTGTAAGTGAACGACTTGAACAGGTTTACAAGGGACTCGGTGAAATGCAGACAATTGCATCAGGAGTAGGCGACCTTAAAAAAGTTCTTTCAAACGTAAAAAATCGTGGAATCCTTGGAGAAATACAGTTAGGAGCAATTCTTGAAGATATCCTTGCGCCCGAACAGTATGAAAAAGAAATCCCGACTATTCCGAAAAGCAGTAACAGGGTAGAGTTTGCAGTTAAACTCCCTAACGGAACTGACAGCGGATACATTTATCTTCCGATTGACTCAAAATTTCCTGGTGATACATTTGCGGCGCTACAGGATGCATATGAAAGTGCAGATCCGAACAGGGTAGCAGATGCCAAAAAAGCACTCACTACAGCAGTAAAGAAAGCCGCAAAGGATATAAATGAGAAATACATAGAACCGCCGTACACAACAAATTTCGGCATAATGTTTCTTCCTTTTGAAGGACTTTATGCAGAAATTGCAAACAGCGGACTAATTGAAGAACTGCGCAGAAACTACAATGTTTCAATCACAGGACCTTCAACTATGGCGGCAATGCTTAACTCACTGCAAATGGGATTCCGAACACTTGCAATACAGAAAAAGAGCAGTCAGGTATGGGAAATACTTGGCTCAGTTAAATCAGAATTTCTTACATTCTCCAAAGCACTTGAAGATACTCAGAAACACATAAAAAAGGTTGACGATGACCTTGAAAAGCTTGTAGGAGTAAGAACAAGGCAGATTAACCGCAGACTTAACGCAATAGAAACAATTGATTTAAGTGAAACAAATATTTCACTTGACATTAATGAATGAAAAAATGCTCCGATTTCGGAGCATTTGCTTTAGGTGATGATATGGACTATTTTACAAAGCGAAACATACTGCATTTTTTCTTTCCTAACAGATGTCCCGTATGCAGAGAAGTGATACATAGTAATGAAAAATTCTGCGAAAAATGTTATTCAGAACTGAATCATTACAGCGGAGAATTTGAAATTGAAAATTCAGACAGCTTTACAGCACCGCTTGTATACGATGAAAAAGTAAATCAGGCAATATTTCTTCTTAAAGACGGAATATGCGGAAATTCTGATTATGCTTTAGGAGAACTTCTTGCGCAAAAGCTTAAAGAAAACGGAATATCAAAGAAAACGGACATAATTATTCCTGTTCCAATGTACAGTTATGATGAGAAAAGACGCGGCTATAATCAGAGTGTGCTTATAGGAAAACAGCTTGAAAGAATACTTGGAATAAAATGCGATAGCAAAATTGTAGTGAAAACACGTTCGACAGTAGAGCAGAAAACGCTTAGTAAAAGAGAACGTCACGAAAATCTGAAAGGAGTATTCAGAATAGACAATCCCGAAAAGATAAAGGGAAAGAGAGTACTCATAGTAGATGATATATGTACAACAGGCAGTACACTTTCAGAAATTGCAGATCTGCTGAAAGAAAACGGTGCAGAAGAAGTACATTGTGCGGCTTGCTGTAAGACAGAAAAGAAAGAATAAAAGAAAAGGCATTCCGACAAAAAAGTCAGAATGCCTTAAGGCAACACCGCATAATTACCGCCTGACGGCTATGTGTGTGTCTTGCTTG
>JAKSQU010000094.1 GCA_024403965.1 Ruminococcus sp. | reverse complement strand
TATGAACATTACTGTACCGATACAGAAGTCCATAAGGTTTTTCATAATAATGTTACCTGCGTTTTTAGCACGGGTAAAACCTGTTTCTACCATTGCAAAGCCGGCCTGCATAAAAAATACAAGGGCAACTGCAATCATAAACCATACGCCAAACACAGTGCTGTCTGCACTGTCTTTAGCAGCCTGTAAAATAGCCTGAGCATCCATTAGGAACTCCTCCTTCTTTTATTGCCAAATCTTTATTTTGCCGATATTCCGTCATACGAGCGAACTACGGACAATGACAAATTAAAATTCCAAAATAGCAAAAGTCGGATGTATAATTCCGTTTAAGAAATTATTTTACATACCATATTGTATAGTTTAAGCGCTTAAAAAAGACAAAACGCTGCAAAACGA
The DNA here is from genome assembly GCA_024403965.1 of Ruminococcus sp. Lineage (GTDB taxonomy): Bacteria > Bacillota > Clostridia > Oscillospirales > Ruminococcaceae > Ruminococcus. The sequence goes on along the minus strand of JAKSQU010000094.1, from coordinate 7,528 downwards.
CTAATCGTTCTGCAGCGCCTTTGCTGTTTACAATGCCATTATATACCCATTCGGACAATTTGTCAAGCATTTTTTTCAGATTTGTAATTCTGCACAATGCATATTGATTGCTGTCTGAAAAAAATGTAAAAACATACGTTTTTTACTCATTATCAAGATAAGTGAAACTGCCCGACAGAAAAGTAGCTTTGTCATCAGCCACCTGAAAAATTCCGCCTGTAGATTTTGCTCTGCGTACTGTGCCGTCTTCTGCGGTAATTACGCATTCACAGGGCTTTACAAGTGTCATAAACGGAGCGTGTCCGCCAAGCACGGCAAAATCACCGTTTGCGCCGCGCATTGTTATTTTCTCAGCCATGCCGTCAAATTCTCTGCCGTCAGGAGAAGAAATTATGAGTGAAAATGTACTCAATTCTCCACCTTCTTTGCACGTTCAACAACTTCGTCAATACTTCCTGCGAAAAGGAATGCTGATTCAGGAATGTCATCGTGTACACCGTCACAGATTTCTCTGAAACCTCTGATAGTCTCAGCAAGGGGAACGTAAGTACCCTCAATACCTGTGAACTTTTCAGATACATGGAACGGCTGTGAAAGGAATCTCTGTAACTTTCTTGCTCTCTGAACGAGTACCTTGTCGCTGTCTGAAAGCTCGTCCATACCCATGATAGCGATAATGTCCATAAGCTCATTGTAACGCTGAAGAATACGCTGAACTTCCTTTGCAGTTGTGTAATGCTCTTCACCGAGAATATCAGGTGAAAGAATACGGCTTGTTGATTCAAGCGGGTCAACAGCAGGATAAATACCCTGTGATGCGATATTTCTTGAAAGAACAGTTGTAGCGTCAAGGTGAGCGAATGTAGTAGCAGGAGCAGGGTCAGTAAGGTCATCAGCAGGTACATAAACAGCCTGTACTGATGTGATAGAGCCCTTCTTAGTTGATGTGATACGCTCCTGTAATGCACCCATTTCGTTTGCAAGTGTAGGCTGATAACCTACGGCTGAAGGCATACGTCCGAGAAGTGCTGAAACCTCTGAACCTGCCTGTGTAAATCTGAAAATATTGTCGATAAAGAGAAGAACGTCCTGACCTTCCTTGTCTCTGAAGTATTCAGCCATTGTAAGACCTGAAAGACCTACACGCATTCTTGCTCCCGGCGGTTCGTTCATCTGTCCGTAAACGAGAGTAGTATTGCTGATAACGCCTGATTCCTTCATTTCGTTGTAAAGGTCGTTGCCTTCTCTTGTACGTTCACCAACACCTGTGAAAACAGAAAGTCCGCCGTGTTCCTTAGCGATATTGTTGATAAGCTCCATGATAAGAACTGTCTTGCCAACGCCTGCACCGCCGAAAAGACCGATTTTACCGCCCTTTGAATAAGGACAGAGAAGGTCGATAACCTTGATGCCTGTTTCAAGAATTTCGGTAGACTGTGCAAGCTCCTCGTATTCAGGTGCGGCTCTGTGAATGTCCCATTTTTCTTCAGTTGACGGGTCGGGCTGATTATCAACAGCTTCGCCGAGAACGTTGAAAATTCTTCCGAGAGTTTCTCTGCCGACAGGAACCTGAATAGGATTTCCTGTGTCAATAACAGCAGTACCACGCTTTAAGCCGTCGGTTGATGCCATAGCGATGCATCTTGCTGTATTGTCGCCTATATGCTGTGCTACTTCGACGGTAAGAGTCTTTTCGCCGATTTTTATTTTAAGTGCGTTGAAAATCGAAGGGAGATGTCCTTCTTCAAAGCGAACGTCTACAACAGGACCCATTACCTGTGAAACTACGCCATGTGATTTTTCGTCCATCTTATTAATTCACTCCTTTTATTATCGTCCGCTTCCCGCAACGATTTCGGTAATCTCCTGTGTGATGATGCTCTGTCTTGCACGGTTGTATTCAAGCTGTAAATCGCTTATCATCTGATTAGCGTTTTTGCCTGCATTGTCCATAGCGACACGTCTTGCGGCAACCTCAGATGCAAAGCTTTCTCTTACACAGGCGATGATTTTTCCCGCAATATATTCGGGAATGAATGTATTGAGTATTTCAAGCTCACCGGGTTCAAAAACCATGCTTGTTTTTACTGCATTGCTGTTTTCATCAGCAGAAAAAGGGAATAATTTCAGAATCTGCGGTTCCTGTGTCATGATAGAAACATATTTAGTACAAAGAATGCTTATTTCGTCATATTCACCTGATGCATATTCACTGCACAGCTTGTCTGCAAGCTCCTTTGCCTGTTCATATGAGAATTCTTCCGCAGAAATATAGCCGTTTCCGAGTCTGTCACAGGCTTTTTTTCCTATCGGAACAAGCTCTGTATCTGAAACAGACCTGAGAGTACGAAAAATATTAGCGTTATAACCGCCTGCAAGACCTCTGTCACCTGCAACAACGATAAGCTTTTTCTTACCCTTGCCGTCGGGAGTGCGGAGATATTTGCTTCTTTTGCATGATGAATCAGCCATAAGAGTATTAATCATCTTTTCCGCAGTATCCGAATATTCCTTGCTTTTCAGCATAGCCTCGGTAGCCTTGCGGATTTTTGATGATGCAACAAGTCCCATAGCTTTTGTAAGGTGGAGCGTTGAGTCAATACTTCTTATTCTGGTTTTGAGTGATTTGATATCTGCTCCCATACACTCACCTCTGGATTTCAGAAAGTGCCTTCTTTATCTCCTCAACGTCATTATCGTCATAACTGCCTGATTCAAGGCGTTCAAGGAGCGGAAGGTATTTCTGTTCAAGAAGTGCATAAAGCTGTGTTTCGTAAGCTGAAATGTCCTTTACTTCAATGCTGTTGAGATATCCGTTGATTACAGCGTAAACAACAGCAATCATACAGCCGGGTCTTACAGGAGAATTTCTGCCCTGTTTCAGTACAGCAACGATTCTTTCACCGAGAGCAAGTCTTGACTTTGTATCAGCGTCAAGGTCACTTCCGTACTGAGCAAATGACTGCAGTTCTCTGAACTGTGAGTATAGGAGCTTGAGAGTACCTGAAACCTTCTTCATACCCTTGAGCTGTGCAGAGCCGCCTACTCGGCTTACTGAAATACCGGGGTTTATTGCAGGAATAATTCCTGAATGGAAAAGCTCTGTTTCAAGGAATATCTGTCCGTCTGTAATTGAAATAACGTTTGTAGGAATATATGCAGAAACGTCGCCTGCCTGAGTTTCAACAATCGGGAGAGCAGTAATAGAGCCTCCGCCGTATTCATCAGCAACACAGGCTGCTCTTTCGAGAAGTCTTGAATGGAGATAGAATACGTCACCCGGATAAGCCTCACGTCCCGGCGGTCTGCGGATAAGAAGTGACAATGCTCTGTATGCAACAGCGTGCTTTGAAAGGTCATCATATACAATGAGTACATCCCTGCCCTGTTCACGGAAGTATTCAGCCATAGCACAGCCTGAATACGGTGCGATATACTGGAGCGGAGCAGACTCTGATGCAGATGCAGATACGATAATTGTATTTTCAAGAGCACCTGCCTTTTCGAGAGTGCTTGCAAGCTGTACAACAGATGTGTTCTTCTGTCCGATTGCAACGTAAATACAGATTACGTCTGAATTTTTCTGGTTAATGATAGTATCAATGGCAATTTCAGTTTTACCTGTCTGACGGTCACCGATGATAAGCTCACGCTGACCTCTGCCGATAGGAATCATACTGTCGATAGCCTTGATGCCTGTGTGCATAGGTTCACAGACGCTCTTACGCTCAATGATGCCAGGAGCCTCTGTTTCAATCTGTCTTGTGGTTTTTGTATCAACAGGACCCTTGCCGTCAATCGGCACACCGAGAACGTTTACAACACGTCCGAGAAGTGCCTCGCCGACAGGAACTGAAAGAACCTTGCCTGTACAGCGTACAACAGCGCCTTCCTTGATTTTATTGTTATTAGCGAGAATAGCAACGGAAACAGTTTCTTCTTCGAGATTCTGTGCAAGACCGTAGCTGCCGTCCTCAAATTCAAGCAGTTCGTTGGACATACATTCTTTCAGACCGTATACTCTTGCGATACCGTCACCGATTTCGATAACTGTACCTGTAGCGTACATTTCAGCCTTTGATCTGTATGAACGTATCTGCTCCTTGATAACACTGCTGATTTCCTCAGTATTAATTTTCACTGCTTAATCACTTCCTTTATTTCTTTGAGTCTGTTTTTAAGACTTCCGTCTATGACTCTGCCTTCGAGTTCAACTATCATACCGCCGATAATAGACGGATCAACGATATAGTTGATTGAAACTGCACGTCCGCTCATTTTTTCGAGTTTTTTCCTGAGAACAGCCTTTTCGCTGCTGTCAAGCGGTACAGCACTTGTAACGTCAGCCTTAGCTGCAGATGCGAAATTAAGATACATCTGAGCGAAAACCTCATAAACCTCTGAAAAATGGTCAGTACAGCCTCGTTCACACATCAGCATGAGAAGAGAAAGAACATGCTCTGTAACTTTTCCGCTGAATGCTTTTTCGATAAGCGAGAGTCTGTCTGATTTAGAAATACTCGGAGCATTAAGAATCATTGCATAGTCAGGATTTCTGTTCAGCTCATTATTTATAAGCCTCATACCGTAGAGATATTCGGCTTCCTTTCTGTTTTCAGCAGCAAGTGAATAAATAGCCGATGCATATTCCTTATATATTTCCTTCATCTTCTGCTCCTATCTGACCGAGAAAATCGCTGATAAGACTGCGGTGGTCATTTTCATTGATTTCACGTTCAAGGACCTTCTCTGCGATTGCGGCTGAAACGTCAGCGATTTCCTGTTTAACACCGTCAGCGGCTCTCTTGTATTCAAGTTCAGCCTCATTTTTTGCATGACGGATAACAGCGTCAGCCTTTTCCTTAGCCTCAGCTGTCATTTTATTGCTGAGAATTGCCGCATTCTCTGATGCTTTTCTGATAATTTCATCTGCCTCATTCTTAGCAGACTTCATTTTTTCATCCCATTCAGCCATTGATTTTTCAGCAGACTGCTTAGCCTCTTCGGCAGCAGCGTACTCTTTTTCAACAGCAGCTTTTCTTTCGTCGAGCATTTTTCTTACAGGCTTGAAAAGGAATTTCTTAACAATCAGAAAGAGTATTGCGTGATTTCAGAGAGAAATAACTATCTGCCATATATTGACAGAAATTACATCTAATGACTGCATATTATATCACTTACTTTCCTACAGCTTCGAGAAGAATGTTTACAAGTCTGCCAGGTGCAACGAAAAGGAGCAGAATTGCAATGATAAGGGCATAAAGACCTGTTGTTTCAGCAACAGCACAGCCCATGAGCATAGTGGTTGTAACTTCTGAACGTGTTTCAGGCTGTCTGCCGATAGCCTCACAAGCCTTAGCTACTGCGTTACCTTCACCGATACCAGGACCGATACCTGCTACCATAGCAATACCTGCACCGAGAGCACAGGCACCTAAAATAATACCAACTGCGAGTTCCAACATAATAAAAACCTCCTGTGATTAATTAACTTTTTTTGATTTTTCAGCTTTGCGTCTGAAGTATTCTTCTGCGGGGAATCCGCCTGAAACGTAAAGCATTGTAAGCATTGCGAAAATGTAAGCCTGCAGGCAACCGCTGAATACATCGAAATAAATCGAAAGCACAGCAGGAATACCTATCTGTAAAAACGGAAAATTAATTCCGCTGAACAGCTTAGCTGATACACCCTGCAAACCGCTTGCGACAAGAACAGAAATAACCGAACCTGAAAGAACGTTTCCGTAATGACGGAATGACATTGAAATAGGTGTAGCTACTTCGCTGATGATGTTAAGCGGAGCAAGGAATTTGACAGGTTCTCCAAAGCTCTTTAAATACTGCTTAGGACCGCACTTCATCTTGTAATAGGTTATAAGTCCGAAAACAAGAATTGCCCAGCCTGCGACAACGTTGATATCGGAAGTAGGTGAATACAGTCCGAACAGACATATAAGGCTTGAAAATGCGGAAAGAGCGAGAATCGACGCAATAAACGGAGCAAATTCCTTAAAAAATTCACCCATATTGCCCTTTACCATGCCGTAGCACATTTCGACAATCCATTCGCAGAAATACTGTCTTTTTGTTTCAACTCCCCTGCGTATGCCGTGTGTAAGATACAGACACAGAAACGCTATAGCTGTCATTACGAGCCATGAGTTAACCTGAGACTCGGTAATCGGCAGATTTTGTACAGGTGCGGGGAGTGTGAAGTAGATAAGCGCACCATGTACGGCAATACCCTCTTCAGCGGGTGTTGTCAGTACCTTTATGACAATGCCGATAATAATAGGGAGAATTGTCATAAAAATCAGCAATCGGTCGGCAAGCTGAAATTTTTTGTCAGCTTTTTTCAATAATTATCACCTCCGAAAAAATAATATTGTGTCACTTCTAAAAATTGTAATTTATTAATACAGCAAAATAAATAATGATATGAACTTTCATCTGTTTGATGTAACGCTGTTGCTGTGTCTTTAAAATCAAAGTCACAGATAAACTGCTTTCATACGGAATAATATCGTTATTTAATTGCCCAAATAATAAATTAAGAACGCTTTTTCATAAAAAACATTCTGAAAAAAATGGCAATTCTTGGAAATAAAAGCGGAATTATGGAACTGAACGGATTAAGAAAAACAGCACCGATTACGGCAAAAAGCAGTATCAGACCGTTTCTTATGCGCTGAGAAGACATAACGAGATTTCTCGCTTCTTTTTCATCAAGGTCAAGAGATTTCTGAACAGTTATGCCCATGAAAAAGAAATTAAGTACAGCAACCGCACCAGCAAGAATATTTCCGAGAAGAAATTTAATTCCCCACATACCGATAATGAGAAAAACTGCATTTAAAAGTATGCTCAGAATTATTACCCAGTACAGAATATACATGGTTTCCTTTTTTACTGTCGGGTCAGCTTTAACCAAACACATCAGCTCCTTTGCCTTAATTTGCCATTGTACAGAGCACTTTGGCGATATGCTCTATTACTATTATAAAGCATTTTCGCAGAATTGTCAAATAAATAACAGCTGTTAAAATACAATGAAATCAACAAATAACAATATTTTTGTTGCACATTGAATAATACTGTGGTATAATAGTATACACTAATTTATATATACAAAGGAGCATAAAAATGAGCAGATTAAAAATCAACGGCTTTGCAGAAATGTCATTTGATACAGATATTTTTGATATAAGTATTACCGTAAAGGCTTTTGCAGATACATCGGGCAGTGCACTTTCTGACGGAAAGGCAAAAACAGAAGAATTTCTTTCAGTTATGTCTGAAAAACTCGGAATTTCACCGAAAAGCTTCACCCTTAGTTCAGACAGCGTAAACAGAATCTACGGAGATAATCAGCAGTACTGCTATACAAAGGAAATGACACTGCGTCTTGAATCAGACCTTGCGTCAGTTGAAACGGTAACAGATGTTCTCGGCGGTATGGAAAACACTGAGAACAGAAATACATATACACTGAACGATACAACGTAAAAGAAAAACCAAGAGCTAACTA
>JAKSQU010000093.1 GCA_024403965.1 Ruminococcus sp. | reverse complement strand
TTAGGGAGGGCTTTGCCCTCCCTCGCACACCCTCCCACCAGAGAGGTCTACACCTCTCTGGACTCTGGTTGATGGCGGCTGCGCCGCACATTTTTTACTTTTAACTTTCGTCGCCAAACATACGGAGTGCTTTGAGCATTATTGCACATTCAAGACGTTTCTTTTCAAGCTCACATGAAATCTTATGTGCCTTTCTTATATCGCCCTGATACTGATAGTTGTTAGCATTGCATCCGCCGCTGCAATAGAATTTTGCCCAGCATTCACGGCAGTCAGGTTTTGAATAAACGTGTGCCTGTGCAAAATCCTTCTTCATTTCCTGATTGAATGTACCCTCGTCAATGTTGCCCATCTTGTATTCGTCAATGCCTACAAACTGGTGACACGGGAAAATATCTCCGTCAGGTGTGATTGCTACATAGTCATTGCCGCAGCCGCAGCCTCTTAAACGCTTAATTGCGCAAGGTCCCTGGTCTAAATCAAGCATAAAGTGGAAGAAATTGAACTTTTTACCATTCTTTTCATTCTCGATAATGCGTTCAGCAAGTCTTTCGTATTCCTTGAATACCTCTGGTAAATCCTTGTCTGTAAGTGCGTATTCATCGCCCTCACCCACAACAGGCTCAATGGAAATCTGGTCAAATCCTGCATCATAAAGAGCAAATACATCATCACTGAAATCCTTGTTTCTGTTTGTGAATGTACCTCTTACATAGTATTCCTTGTCACCTCTGCCGTTTACAAGCTGCTGATATTTAGGAAGTATCATGTCATAGCAGCCCTGTCCGTTAGGAAGTACACGGAAATAGTCATTTACAGACTTTCTGCCGTCGATTGAAAGAACAACGTTAGACATTTCCTTATTAATGAAATCAATTTTCTCGTCATCAAGAAGAAGTCCGTTTGTTGTAATTGTGAAACGGAATTTCTTGTTGTATTCAGCCTCTCTGCTTCTTGCATATTCAACAATCTGCTTTACAACCTTGAAATTCATAAGCGGTTCACCGCCGAAGAAATCGAGTTCAAGATTTGGTCTGTCGCCCGAATTTTCAAGAAGAAAATCAATTGCATGCTTACCTGTTTCAAGTGACATAAGCTTACGTCCCTTGCCGAAATCACCTGTTGATGCAAAGCAGTACTTACATCTTAACTGACAGTCATGTGCGATATTAAGGCACATAGCCTTTACAGGTGATGCTACTGAATACTTTGCATACTTCTCATAGTCATCCTCTGAGAAAAGAATTTTTTCATCATAAAGCTCGGAAATTTCAGCATAGCATGATGCAATTTCCTCTGACGGATATTTATCTGAAAGCTTATTTATTATTTCCTCGGGACATTCTGTCTCAAAAGGCGGTTCAATAATATCGAGAAGGTCATATGTAAGGTCATCAACAACATGAACACCGCCGCTGTTGACGTCAAGAACGATATTGAAACCTCTCAGCTTGTATTTATGTATCATTTTAAATTTACCTCTCTACAAAAAATGAGGCAGTACATACATACTGCCTCGCAATGTACTTTAGTACTCAGCTTATCTCTCGCACTTCTGGTTAGCAACTGTGCATGATGTCTTGCAAGCAGACTGGCAAGATGCCTGGCACTTACCGCAGCCGCCCTTCTTTGCTGATTCCTTAAGATTAGCCTTATTGATAGTCTTAATGTGTTTCATTTTATTTACCTCCGTTTGTATATTTTACGGTTAAACCGCATAGTTATTAATAACATTATATCACATTGACAGCTGTAATGCAATAGTTTTTTTAAAAAAACTGTATGGATTAGGAAATTATTTGATGTGGTTATATTATGCAGGGGCGGCGAACCGCCGTCCGAAGATAAACACAGCACCACACGGGCGACCGATACCGCCAATACAGTTTAAGGCAACACCGCACAATTACCGCCTGACGGCTATGTGTGTGTCTTGCTTGAACTTTTTTATTTACTGCTCATCAAGCTCGCAAAGCAGTTCAAAATCCTCATCAATCTTCTGTTTAAGACTTTCAATTTCTGAGCATTTGCTGTTCATCAGTTCATAGTCTGTATAAACCTCTTCTTTGCTGATTTCTTCTGTGAGTGCGTCGATTTTCGCCTGTAATTCGTCCATTTCCTTTTCAAGACGGCGCATTTCGTTCTTTCGTGCGGCATCAGCACTTCTCTGCTGTTTGTTTCGGTAGGTCTTAGCCTGTTTTTCCTTTGCCGCCTCAGCCGCCTTTGCGAATTTTTCAGCGTCAGCTATACGTTTCTGCTCTGCCTGTTCATCACGGAGAACATCAAGATATTTCTCAAAACCATAGTTGTGCTCACGATAACTGCCGTCTGTAAGCTCAATAAGTCTGTCAGCTATTTTGCTGAGAAGATAACGGTCATGCGATACGAAAATAACTGTTCCCGTATATTCCTGCAATGCCTCCTCGATAGCCTCTTTTGAGCTTAAATCAAGATGGTTTGTAGGTTCATCGAGAATAAGAACATTTCCGTGCTCCTGCATCATAATCGCAAAACAAAGCTTTGCTCTCTCGCCGCCGCTGATAACTCCTGTTTCCTTGAAAACGTTTTCTCCCACAAGACGCACCTGTGCAAGAAGACTTCTTACCTCAAGGTCTGACATAGACGGATATCTGCTGTGAAGCTCCTCCATAACTGTCAGCGCTTTATTAAGGTTTGTGCTTTCCTGTTCAAAATAGGAAATCTTGATATTGCTGTTCCATCTGACAGTTCCCTTATGCTGAAGCTGTTCCTGTATTATACGGAGAAGTGTAGATTTTCCTATTCCGTTATCGCCTATAATTCCGACTTTTTCTCCTCGGCGCACTTCAAAATCTATATTGTCAACAAGAGTTTTTCTTGCTGTGCCTTCACCTACAGAAATGTCAACCCCTTTGACCTTTAAAACGTCAAGCGGCGGCTCAATGCCATAGGTAAAGCGGATTTTTGCAGACTTTGTATCATGGAAAGGCTTTTCGATACGCTCGGTCTTTTCAAGCTGTTTTCTTCGGCTCTGCGCCATTTTTGTAGTCGATGCCCTTACAAGATTCTTTGCTACATATTCTTCCATATGTGCAATCTGTTTCTGCTGTATCTCGTATTCCTTTTCACGTCTTGCGTCATTTTCTTCACGCTGACGCACAAAGGCGGTATAGTTTCCTCTGTAGCGTGTAAGTGTTCCACGTTCAATTTCGCAGATTGATGTACAAAGGCGGTCAAGGAAATATCTGTCATGCGATACGATAAGCACCGCACCTCTGTAATTTCTAAGATAATCTTCAAGCCACATAATTGTCTTGAAATCAAGATGGTTTGTAGGCTCGTCAAGGATGAGAAGATTAGGCTCTTCAAGAAGAAGTCTTGAAATGCACAGACGTGTTTTTTCTCCTCCGCTGAATCCCGAAACAGTTCTTTCAAGCTCATCTGCTGTAAATCCCATGCCGTTGAGAACCATTCTGATTTTTACATCTGTGTTGTAGCCGTCATTTGCCTCAACCCATGAAGATAACTGCTGATATTCGTCGGCTGACGAATTATCACCCATTTCAATCTCAATCTCAATTTCTCTGAGACGTTCAATAGCCTTGTGTATCGGCTCGAAAACACTTCTCATTTCCTCGATAACCGTGTTTTCTGAATTAAGTCCGCCCATCTGTTCGAGATAGCCGACGGTTGTTTTCTGAGCAAAAGACACAATGCCGTCTTTTTCAGTAAATCGGTCAGGCTCTACAGAACCTGTCAGTATTTTCAGAAGTGTTGACTTACCGCATCCGTTATTTCCGACAAGACCGATTTTATCAGTTTCGTCTATAACAAGCGATACGTTATTCAGCACCTGATTGCCGTTATAAAACTTATTTATATTAGTCAGGCTTGCAAGCATAATTACTCCTTTTCAAGGCAACACCGCACAGGGAATTCCCTGTACGGTGCATGAATCATTTTTCTTTAAATGCGTGGTATTTAATGATAATTTCTGTATCAGGACGATATCTATCCTTTTTATTGAATTTCTTTTTGCCGTTTACTATGATTTCGTCAACCTCGCCCTCCTTGTTTATCAAGCCTACAAGAAGGTCACGCTTAGGCTCACATTTTATATTTGTAAAGCCTGTTTCTGCGAACAGCTGAGCAACATCAAGGTAGTTTCTGTTTTCAAGCTCCTTGCTTGAAAGCGGAAGATTTACTCTTCTCATTGTTCTGTAAACGACATTTATGTTTCTTCCCTTAAGGAAATGGTCATTCTTCTCAAAATCGGAATCTCCGCCGATTTCAACGTATTTTACTGTGTTGTCCTTTGAGATTTCAGACATATCAAGGTCTTCATTAGGCACAGCCTCAACATCAGTAAAGCCCTTATCCTCAAGCATTTTTACAACTGTTTTGTAGTTCATGTCTGTAAGGTCTCTTGAATCAAGTCCCACAGGTATGAGATTATTTATGTATACAGCCAGTGAAACCGTAATTACCAGAAGTGCAATAATGCCTCTGAGTATCCATACAATTTTTCTGTTTGCATTTTTCCATGCTCTGTACTGCATTTTAACAGCATATAAACCGCTGTCGGGATTGTCAGACGAGAACATATTTTTTATACTGTCAAAACTGATTTTTTTCTTTTCACGCTTTTTCTTTTCAAAAGCATCGTGCTTATGCTCTGATTCATGAACAGGTTCAGATTCAGCAGTTTTTTCAGTTTCAGAAATATTCTCCGTTTCCGGAACATCATCTGTTTCGGAAATATCCTCAGTTTCGGGAATAATCCCCTCATCTTCAGAAACAAACGGCTGTTCACCCGTATTTTCCTCTGCAAACGGATAGTCAGTATCACTGACCTCATAGTCATTAACGAGTATTTCTTCGGGATTGATTGTTTCAATTTTATCGTAGTCTTTTATGATTTTGCCGAATTTAAGGTGTATCTTTTCTCCGCACGCTTTACATTCGATAATTCGTTTGCCGAATGAAAACTCAGAGCCGAGAATAATTTCTTCTTTACAATTCGGACAATTGCATTTTTTACTCATGATTTTCACTCCCCATATAATATGTTACTGCTGATAACCGTAATTATCTTCGATGTAACCCCCGTCATCGTAATAATAGCTGTTATCGTAATTTTCGTAATAGCCGTAATCTTCATAAACAGGCTCTTCCTGATACTGATATTCAGTAACAGCTTCTTCCTGTGGTTCTTCATTCTGAATTTCAGTTGATGACTCGATGTAATACTGGTCAATTACTGTATTGTCACAGAGCCATGTACACCATGTATCATAATACTTGCCAAAAACATGAATGCCGTCGCTTGTGAATTCGGCTGTGAGATTGCCGTATTCATCGTCAAACACTTCATTTATGTCAATGAAATATGAGTTTTCAAATTCATCTGCAAGCTGTGAAATTCTGTAGTTAAGGTTGTTGATTCCGTCATTTGTAATGCTTGCTGTCTGTGCGCTGTATGTAACGTGAAGATTTGCCTGTAAATAAATTACTGCATCGGGCTGATAAGCCTTTACAAGTGACATGATATTGCGGAATGATGACATTGTATACTCAATATCATTAGCAACTTCATTAATGCCGAGCATGATGTAAACCTTGCCGTATGTCTTTGAGGCAAGCTTTTCTTCAAGTGTAAATCCGTCAAGTCTTTCGCCGACCTTGTTTGATGCAAGACCTACACTGCAGAAATAATCAGCGTTGCCGAGTGTGCCGTATTCCTTGATGCCTACTGTTCGTGAGTCGCCTATGAAAAGTGCATCATCAAAGTAACTTCTGTCGCTTGTGCCGAATACCTTTACAGGCTCTGTTGAAGGTTCTTCAACAGCTTCTGTTGCGGTAGTTTCATTATCTGATACTGTTGTAACCGCTGTAGTTGCAGTTTCAGTTACTGTTGTAGTAACAACAGGTTCTTTTTTCTGTGCTTTTGCCTGTTTAAGAGAGCTGTTCTCCCATATCTGCATGATTATGAACGGAGATGCCACAAGACAGGTAAGAATTAAAATAACTGTGTACATACACTGTTTATACTTATTCATTTTCTACTCCTTAAAATCTGAAATAAAGGAACGGGTCGTTGAGTCCCTTGTACATACAGTAAACTGATGCCCAGAATACTGCAAGCAGAATAATCACACCGAAAACAGTATCCTTTATCTTTTCATAAATCTTCTGCGGCAGCTTTGTTGAGAAGAAGATGCCTGCAATGAAATATGTCTTGTAAATCTTTATATATTTCAGATAGTCATTATCAAGAACTGCATATGTTTTCTGCGGTATGAACGGCAGAAGTCTTTTGAAATACACACCAAGCTCATGGAAATCAGTTATCGCAAAGATAAGCCATGTAAGCGGTATGAGAAGTATCATGTAGAGATGACCGACAGCTCTGTATTTCTCGAAAAACTTTCCTGTGAAGAATTTTTCAAGCATCATAACTGCAAAAAGTACAAGTCCCCAGATTACGAAATTCCAGCTTGCGCCATGCCACAGACCTGTGAATGCCCATACAATAAATGTATTTCTTATCTGTGCAGCCTTGCCTTTTCTGTTGCCGCCGAGTGGAATATAGATGTATTCTCTGAACCATGTACCGAGAGTAATATGCCATCTTCTCCAGAAATCAGTCATTGTGCATGACATATACGGGTCATCAAAGTTTTTCGGAAGGTCAAAGCCCATAAGCTTGCCAAGACCGATAGCCATAAGTGAATAGCCGCAGAAATCAAAGTATAACTGGAATGAATAAGCGAAAATACCCATCCACGCAAGCGGTGATGAAATACTTTCATAGCCTATCATTGAAATATCGCTCCACAGGCCGCCTATCTGATTAGCAATAAGCACCTTGTAGCCGAGACCGATTGTAAAGGTTTTAAGACCTTCTTCAACCATTCTTATATTGTGTGTGCGGTTTACAAGCTGTTTTGCAACAGTGCTGTAGGTAACGATAGGTCCTGCAATAAGCTGCGGAAACATACTTATGTATGCGCCGTAATTAATCAGATTTCTCTCAGCTTCAACCTTTTTTCTGTATACATCGATAATGTAGGATACATTCTGGAATGTATAAAAGCTGATACCGATAGGAAGAATTATGTTTCGCAGAGTAAATTCCGTGCCGAATATCGCATTTGCATTTTCTGCACCAAAGGTCCAGTATTTGAAGAATACAAGCCACCAGAAATTGAATGCCACGCCGAATATCATCCAAGGCTTTTTGTATTTCGGAAAATCTTCAATAAACTGCCCGACGATGAAATTAAGCATAATCGTCAGTATGAAGAGAATAATATAAACAGGCTTTTTTACACCGAAACTGTAAAATGTTACACTTCCGAGCAATACCGCAAGATTTTTGTATTTTGACGGTGCCGCCGCATAAATAATCATAAAAACAGGCAAAAACAGGAATAAAAATTCCAGGCTGCTGAATACCATCTTATCACCCTTTTGAATATTGAATTTTTTTGATTCTACACAATCAGAATGCGCTGTATTTTATATGTTTTTTGCGCATAGTTATACATATATATTTTACACATAACAAACACAAAAGTCAATAGCTTTTGATTTTTACGGCAAAATGTAAAAAAACGCACAGCGCAAAGTACCTATATTATATCATTATGCATACAGCCATTAACTAAGGCTAACAGTTCAATTATAAAAAAGTTTTGTTTTATGGTAATGTATACATAATTTGTACTTTATGTTGATATATACTGTTACTATAAACGAATATGCTTTAATCCGATAAAATTACTCGTCAAAGGGTTGAAAAATCCGATCTGTAGTGCTATAATTTACTTGAGCCGTATGTATTGCCTAACAGCAATGCGGTATCTTTCAAAAGGAGGTTTTTTAACAATGGCGTTAAAAAATCAGTATTTAAATAGTGTATTAGAAACAGTTAAAAAGAGAAATGCAAATGAACCTGAATTCATTCAGGCTGTAACTGAAGTATTTGAATCACTTCAGCCAGTTGCAGAAAAGAGACAGGATCTCGTAGATGCTGGTGTATTTGAAAGAATCGTAGAACCAGAGAGAGCAATCA
>JAKSQU010000092.1 GCA_024403965.1 Ruminococcus sp. | reverse complement strand
AATTCACGAAAAAACAATAAAACACGAAAACGGGCGGCGAAACGCCGCCCCTACATCATAAATGCATATACCAAAACAAAACGGAGAGAACCGAAAAAGTTCTCTCCGTTATTTTCATATTAAATTACAAGTCCGCATTTAAAGAGTCGAGCGAAAGCAGATTTATCTTTCGCAGAGAATGGAGCGAGCTTGCGAGCGTGAGCGTGGCTTGCCTGCGGAGGCTCTCCGCAAAAGTCCGCATTTAAAGAGTCGTGCGAAAGCAGATTACTGCAACGGACAGAGTGGAGCGAACGCAGTGAGCGTGAGCGTGGCTTGCCGCCACTCGCTCAGTGGCTTATTCTTCCGGCATATGAATTTCGCCTACTATCGGGAGCGGATCAATGCCCTGTCTTGTATAGTAGTCTGAAAGTGCTGATCTTACTGCCTGTTCAGCAAGTACTGAACAGTGAATTTTTACTGCCGGAAGTCCGTCAAGTGCTTCAACTACGGCATCATTTGTAAGCTTTAATGCATCGTCAATTGACTTGCCCTTGATAAGCTCTGTTGCCATTGATGATGTTGCTACTGCCGCACCACAGCCGAATGTCTTGAACTTTGCATCTGTGATTATTCCCTTGTCTATCTTGAGATACATCTTCATGATATCTCCGCACTTTGCGTTTCCGATTTCGCCTACACCGTCAGCGTCTTCAATTTCTCCTACATTTCTTGGATTTGAAAAATGATCCATTACCTTTTCACTGTACATCATAGCTTTATTTCTCCTTTATACCTTTTTTATAATATCATTTCTTTTTACAAGCTTGTAATCTGTGGGATTGTTACTGCTTATATACATTGCCGCATTATCATTCTCGGAAATCTTTGAACATCTTGTTTTAAACTGTTCAAGACCAAGAATAACTCCTTCAATTACAACATTGTTATTATGAACTACTTCAATTTTGTCACCGACATGAAAAACTCCTGTATTTACTCTGCCTGTAATTGTAAGCCTGTCCTTTATGCGAAAGCTGTCATTTACAACAAATTCAGAATAAGTACCATCTGCAACTCCGCTTTCAGCCATATAGACATTTTCTTCATAATTGCGGAGTTCCTTTTCATCATCGGTCATTTCCTGTTCAGTTCCGAAAAGCTTACCGAAAATACCCATTATTCGTACTTTTCACCTTTCATCATCTTTTCCCATACAGGAGACATTTCACGAAGTCTTGAAACTACCTTTGGTACTGTTTCAAGAATGTAGTCAACATCTTCATCTGTAACATCTTCTTCAATTGAAAGACGGAGTGAACCATGTGCAATTTCATGCTTTAAGCCGATTGAAAGAAGAACGTGTGACGGGTCAAGTGAACCTGATGTACAAGCTGAACCTGATGAACCGCATATACCATTCATATCAAGCATAAGGAGAAGTGATTCACCTTCAATGCCTTCAAATGAGATATTGAGATTTCCCGGGAGACGCTTGTCTCTGTCACCGTTAAGACGTGTATATGGAATTTCAAGAAGTCCGTCGATAATTCTGTTTCTTCTCGGAACAATAATATCAGCTTTTTCCTTGATATTCTTTGTTGCAATTTCAATAGCAACGCCAAGACCTACGATTGCAGGAACATTTTCAGTACCGGCTCTCTTAGCTCTTTCCTGTCCGCCGCCGTGAATAAGATTAGGAATTGTAATACCCTTTCTGATGTAAAGTGCACCGATACCCTTCTGAGCGTGAATCTTATGACCTGAAAGTGAAAGCATATCAATGCCCTGTTTGTGAACGTCAATTTCAACGTGACCTACAGCCTGAACAGCGTCTGTGTGGAAAAGAACCTTCTTTTCGTTGCAGATTGCGGCAATTTCGTCAATCGGCTGAACTGTGCCGATTTCGTTGTTAGCATACATAATAGTAACGAGAGCAGTATCCTCACGGATAGCCTTCTTTACATCCTCGGGATTGATAAGTCCCTTTTCGTCAACAGGAATATAAGTGATTTCAAAGCCCTGTTTTTCGAGATATTCACAAGTGTGAAGAACAGCGTGGTGTTCAAAAACAGAAGTGATAATATGCTTTTTGCCACGTTTAGCCATAGCCTCAGCAGTACCCTTGATAGCCCAGTTATCAGCCTCAGAGCCACAGCTTGTGAAGAAGATTTCTCTTGGCTCAGCACCGAGAGCCTTTGCAACCTTTTCTCTTGCGTCCTCAACATCTCTCTGAGCGTCACGGCCGAGCTTGTAGATGCTTGATGCATTACCGTAAGCAGTGCGGAAATGCGGGAGCATAGCATTTAAAACTTCTTCTGAAACCGCAGTAGTTGCGGCATTGTCTGCGTAAATAAATCTTTTTTCCATTATGTTGTCCTCCTACAGAGAATATATATCACGCTGAGCAACAGCAAGAGCGTCACAGCGTTCATTTTCGGGGTGACCGGCATGACCTTTAACCCAGTTGAAAGTAACATCATGGGTTTCAAGCAAAGGGAGAAGTTTTTCCCAAAGGTCAACATTAAGTGCAGGTTTTTTGTCGGATTTAATCCAGCCTTTTTTCTTCCATCCGTAAACCCAGCCTTTAGTAATACTGTCAACAACATATTTGCTGTCGGTAGTAAGAATAACCTTACAAGGCTCTTTAAGAGCCGAAAGACCTGTAATAACGCCTAAAAGCTCCATACGGTTATTGGTAGTGTTTTTTTCACCGCCTGAGAGTTCTTTTTCGACACTGCCGAAACGCAGTACAACACCATATCCGCCGGGACCGGGATTACCGCTGCAGGCACCGTCTGTAAAAATTTCGACTGTTTTAATACGCCTCACCTCATCTTATATTATACACTATATTTTTATAAGAAATGGGATTGTTAACCTGTGTAAACTTGTATTTGGTTTGGTGTTGCTAACAACATTGTTTGTATTTAATCTTACGGTCGGCGAAACGGCTCCCCTACAAAACACAAAAACGGAGAGAACCATAAAAATTCTCTCCGTTTTTAACATTATATACTACCTTACTCCCAGACATAAATCCCGACACGGCTTTGGATAGCTTTTGCGGTTTGTTCTGATGTGGCTTCTTCCTTGAAAAATTTATCCATTTCTTCCTGTACTATATTGCTTATATTTACGTCATAATAGCTTTTCTCTGTAATGCCCGATACAAATTCTATTGCCTCGGTATTGCCGTTTGCCTGTCGTTCAAATGCACTGCGGTTTACAGGAATTGCCATGTCTATTGAATTCTGATAATCCTCCGACAGTATAAAGCTGAAAAAGTCCGCTATTTCGGATTTTTTGCTGCTGTTTGCAAACATTCCGAGACTAAAGATTTCTTGGAATTTTGCCCCGTTTATCCCTGTTTCATTCGTCGGATAACCTATAAGTGTATAGCTGTTGAAACTGAGATTCGCCCCGATTGTGCTGTAATAACTCATATTCCGCAGATTCACGGTTTCTACTGCAACTGGTCCGCTTTCTTCAAATGTGTCATCGTTTTCACCGAAATATATTGTTCTGTCATTTGGGTAGCTGTTAAGGAAATCGAGAAAATCAGTGAATTCGGGTGTTTCAAAGTTGCATTTTTTACTGCGTTTATCTGCGAAATTATCAAGTCCATCCATGAATATTTCACCGAATACACTCCATTTTGTAGGATATGAAACCAAATCTGTGCCGTCGGGTATTCCTTTTGCTTTTTCAACAAATTCACCTATGGTTATACCCTGTTTATCACCGAAATAATATGAATTTCCTGCAAGCGTTTTTACACTGAATGACGGAATTATATAGTACAGCTTTCCGTCGGTCTTCATTCCGTCGATGATGTTTTCAAGACAGCTGTCTGTATTGATTTCATCTGATAAATCGGCAAATATTCCCTTACTGATATAGTTTTCATACGGCATGAAATTAAAGCATACTATATCGAATTCTTCACCTTTCAGAAGTCTTCTCTCCATATCTTCAACAGCCGTTGAAACATCTTCTGCACCGTCTGTGAAAAGTTCTTCTATAACAATTCTGTTGTCGTGACTTCTGTTGTATTTTTTTACTGCATCTTCCAAATCAGCACTGCAAAATATAGTTGTAAGCTTTATTTCGTCAGAATTTTCTTTATCTGCTGTCGGGACAAATACGTTGAAAATATCAATCATATCACCAACTAAAAAACTTCCGTTTCCGATATATCCCACGCTTTGAAGACAGCTGTTGTTAATATCGTGTTTTTTCCAGTCAAGCACCTTAACAGGTTTATCATCTGAAATTCCGAAAATACCCTCTGAATTATATACATAAAGCGGATATTTTTCATCACCAGAAAACACACCGTCTGTATCGTCAAGAGAAATTTCAAGTGCTTTCAGCGAATTTTCATCAAGTCTGTATACTCCGTTATTATCCGAAAAATAAACATTTTCTGCTGAATTTACGATTATATCTGTGTCAAGACCGAGAGTATCAGCAAGTACACTTTTAAGCTTAAACTCACTGTCATAAATCATTATTCTCGTACAACTTTCGGCAGAATCAAGTGCTATGTATTCACCGTTTCCGAGTTTTTCAAGCATAGTAATACTGCCCTCAGCGTCATCAAAAGACAGTTCATTTTCAGAAATATACTTCAGATTTTCATCATACTCCATAAGGATATATTTTTTAGTGATTTCATCACAAAATACAGCATTAAAGCCGTTTTCAGCCTTGAAAAATCCGATAAGATTCCGCATATCGTCGCTGTAGAATTCAACATAATCTGAAATCTCACCGCTTTGCTTATCGTAAAGACAGAAAAGCTGAATATACCTGTCGTCTTCATCGTTGTAACCGCCGATAAGCACAAGCTTGTCATCAGCATCTCTGATTTTCGGGAATGATTTGATTTGGGTAAAAAGCTGTAAAATTTCATAATTTGCTGTTTCATCGGTATATGCTGACAGCGTGGCAGCGGGTATAATTTCATCTGTTTTTTCTGCTGACAGCTGATTGATGTTTGATTTTCCGCAGCCCGTAAGCATAAATGCGGTCAAAGTTATTGCAATTGCTTTTCGTTTCATAGTTCTGCTCCTTTTTTGAATGTCTTTATTATATAAACGTTTCAGATATGAAAAAGGTCACATTTTTTCAGTTTCTGTATATAAGTGATTTTCAAGGGGCAAAAAGACGAAATAATTTTTAATCTTGTATGGATTACCAAATTTGCAATGCGGTATTTGGTGATATAATATATATAAAACAAAACGGAGAGAACTTCAAATCGAAATCCTCTCCGTTATTTTAAGGCAATACCGCATAATTAATGTGTGAGTATTGCGAAGTAAATTTTTTTGTCAGAGTGCATAAAAACGACGCAGGAATGCTGTCGTACCCCAAGGGCACTTCCTTTGGGCGCATTACAAGGAGTTTTTGTGTACTATGACGGAAAAAGTTCAAGCAAGACACACACATAGCCGTCAGGCGGTAATTATGCGGTGTTGCCTTAATTATAATAAGTAATACTGTCCGTCAATCTCATAGATATAAAGTGAAATATCATATCCGATAAGATTGTTAAGCTGACGGAAATTCTTGTTTTCGTCTGTGAAGAAAACGTCAAGATATACTGCCTTACGGCTTGTTACTCTGTCGCTTATTTTTTCTCCTGCAATTTCGTTAAGCTGATCATCTATTACTGAGAAACCTGTTACATTATCGCTTTCGTTTTCGTTTACACATGTGTCAACGATTATATAGTCAAGGTCAAATTCCGCTCCGATTGCGTCTTTAAGTGACTGACGATACTGCTCAAGATAATCCTGTGTTGTTTCGTAGCCGTTACCCTTGATGTTGTAAAGGAGATAATCCTTGTAGAATATCTTTTCCATAAGGTCTACATCCTTGTTTGAAATAGCGTAGATGTAGTCGGAAATAAGATAAATCTCAGGATATTTCTTCTTTTCGCCTTCGTCATAAGAATTGAAATAACGTCTGTCGAATTCAACGTCTATCTTTAAATCTTCATCTGATGAAGGTCTTAATCTTACAACTGTTGCACCATAAGGCATATTTTCTTCATTTACTGAAATATCTTCAGCAGGACTTGATGATACAAGATTGTTTTTTGGTTCTTCCTTTTTCTGTCCGCATGAAACTGCTGATAAAAGCATACCTGCGGATAATGCGATTGATAAAATTCTGTTAGCTTTCATTTTTTATTCTCCCTTAAATCAGCCGAAAACGTAATATCTGCCGTCTTTTTCTGCGAATACAATTTCATATCCGCTTACTACAAGACTTTCTTCGCCGTTTTTTCCTTCAGCCATGACGAAAAATTCTCCGTCATAAAAATTATCTGTACTTTCTTTGACGGTGCTGTAGTAATCAGTACCGAAAATTTCATCAAGATTTCCGAAATAAGCTTCAAGATTATCGATTTCTTCGCTGTATTTCGGTGCTTTGTCAAGCTTTATTCTTGTTATTCTGAATGAGCCGTTCATTATGTCTGCAAGATTTGCACACTGCTTTGCAAATGATGTTTTCATGTCATAGTCATAATCCTTTGCAAGAAATTCTTCCATTCTGTCATAGTAATCAGGAAGAATACAGCGTGTGTAAAGCTCAAAGTCAGCATTTTCAAGTGCAATGAAATACTGTTCAAGAGTGAGAATAAGCTCCTTCGGGAAATCTTCTTCACTGAAATAGAGCTTTATTCCGTTGTCGCTTACATAATAAGAGCCGAGTTCAGCATCTTCTGCGTCTTCCTTTGGTGAAACAAGTTCACCGTATCCGCCTAATGAAAGCGGAGCATCAGACTTGTTCATACTGCCTGTTTCAGCGAGAATTCTCTCAACGCAGGCATCTGAATCGTAAATATCATCTTCACTGTTTCCGTCAAAAACAGGATTCATACCGTTTACATCTGAGCTTTCAGCTGTCTGTGTTGTGGTTTCAGCAGTATTGTCATCTGCCTTTTTTTCACCGCATGAAACAAACATCTGACAGCACATAACTGCTGAAATAAGAAGTGATGCAATTTTGATTTTATTCATATAATATCCTCCGATTAACCGAGTTTACCCATTGCAGATGCCCATTGTGAAACAGCAGAGCCTTCGGGTGCATGAATTACAACATTCGGGAGTTCTTCGAGTCCCCAGTTTTCATATGCAAGGTCAGGATTTTCGATAGTGAGTGAAACAAGTCCGTCGCACATTGTAAATGCCTCTTCGTGAACGCTTGTTACTGCTGACGGAATAGTCATTTCAGTAAGTGACGCACAGCCTGCAAAAGCACCTCTTTCGATATTTGTAAGACCTGACGGAATATTAATCTGTGCAAGGGCATTACAGCTCATAAAGGCATTTTCACCGATAACAGTAACTGTTTCGGGGAGAGTAACTGAAACGAGATTCCAGTTTGCCTCAAAGCAGTAAAAACCGATTTCGCCTACAGGCACACCCTCAACCTCGTCGGGAATAACAACATCGGTTTCAGTTCCCTTGTATTTTGTGATAATAACCTTGCCGTCATAGATTTCGTAGTCAAATTTTTCAGATTCTTCAATATCACGGTCTCTGACAGTAGCAAGGGGTTCATATGTGATAAGCTCAGTAACCTCCTCTGTCTGTGGCTGAGTTTCAGTAGCATTCGGAGTATCATCAGTATATTTTTTGCCGCATCCGAAGGATAATGAAGAAACTGCAATAAGCATAATGGTTAACAATACTTTTCTCATAATATATCTCCTAAATCTGCAAAACGTATGTCGGTTTTGTGTTGAACAGTTAAAATATAGTTCTTATGACACTATTATAGCGCGTTTTTCGATTTTACGCAATAGTTTCCGATAAAATATGTATATAAAAGTAGGGGCGGACCCATGTGTCCGCCCGTCAGAATACAATGCGAATTTCGGGCGGCGAATCGCCGCCCATACAATTGTTCAGAAATAATTCGTCGGGCAAGCCGAGACAAGTAAATCCGTGCGGTTCGTAAAGCGTTACTTCGTTCGCTTTACTGCTTTTTAGGGGGACTCTGTCCCCCTCGCACACCCCCTGCCAGAGAGGTCTACACCTCTCTGGACTCTGGTTGATGGCGGCTTCGCCGCATTCTTTTT
>JAKSQU010000091.1 GCA_024403965.1 Ruminococcus sp. | reverse complement strand
TATAAGGAGCAGTTAAAAATGATAGAAACAATAGCAAGTGTCGGACTTGCGGTTAATGAAAATCTGAAAATTCAGAAAAGACGTATTAAAAACGGCAAAAGCAAAACAAGATTAAGCCTTGTTACAGGTACTCACGGAGATGAGCTTGAAGGTCAGTATCTTGCATATATGCTCGGAAATTACATTGATGAGCATATTGAAATGCTTGACGGTATAGTTGATATTTACCCTGCACTCAATCCTATGGGAATTGACTCAATCACACGTGGAATTCCTATGTTTGACCTTGATATGAACAGAGTATTCCCTGGCACTAAAGACGGAACAATGGTTGAAGTTATCTGTTCTTCAATTGTAGATGATATTTCGGGTTCGGATGTTTGCATTGACGTTCACGCAAGCAATATTTTTCTAAAAGAAATTCCGCAGATAAGAATGAGCGTTCCTACAGCAGAAACATTACTGCCTTACGCAGAATCACTCAATGTTGACTTTATCTGGGTACATGAATCTGCAACAGTTCTTGAATCAACACTTGCACACACTCTCAATACAAGGGGTACAAAGACTCTTGTAGTTGAAATGGGTGTAGGTATGAGAATTACAAAGGAATACTGCGTACAGCTTTTTGACGGCATAATCAATCTTATGAAGAAAATGGGAATGTGGTCGGGCGATACTAAGGATGTACGAAAGCCGATAAATTCATTAAATCATGAAGTCGGATTTGTCAATTCTGATGCCGCAGGTATTTTCGTTCCGTGTGCAAATTTCGGAGATATGGTTAAAAAGGGTGACCATATCGGCGACGTAGTTGACCCGTTAAGCTCAAAGGTAGTAGAGAAGGTTGAAGCTGTCTGTGACGGACTTATTTTCACATTAAGAGAATATCCCGTTGTATACGGCGGCTCACTGCTTGCAAGAATTCTTGAACCTGTGAAAGAAGGTGCTGAGAAATGAAAAAGAAGGTCTTATTCTCGCTTAAATCTCCATACCGTGAACAGCTTGATGTCACAGGATTCAAATTCGGTCATGGTAAAAAAGCAGTAGCAATTGTTGGTGCAATGCGTGGCAATGAAGTTCAGCAGATGTATGTATGCAGCCGAATGGTACAGGAGCTCAAAAAACTTGAAGCCAAGGGCAAAATCGCAGAAGACTGTGAAATTCTCGTTGTTCCGTGTATCAATTACTATTCAATGAACATCGGAAAACGTTTCTGGGCAATGGATAATACAGATATAAACAGAATGTTCCCCGGATATAATTTAGGTGAAACAACTCAGCGTATCGCAGACGGAATTTTCAGTAAATTACAGGGATATGAATACGGCATACAGCTTGCAAGCTTTTATCAGCCCGGAAATTTCATGCCGCATGTTAAGATTATGGATACAGGATTTACTGATACAGAGCTTATGAAGGATTTCGGACTGCAGTTCGGAATTATCAGAAAACCAAGACCATATGACACTACAACTCTCAACTACAACTGGCAGATATGGGAAACAAAGGCATTTTCAGTTTATGCAAATGCTACTGACGAAATAGACTCCGGAGCCGCAGAAGAAACAGTAAGTGCAATTCTCAGATTTATGAATAACAGGGGAATTGTAAGTGTAAAGACAAATCCGGGATATATAACAGAGCTGCTTGATGAATCCGATAATATTCAGATTCAGTCAGAATCAGCAGGTATTTTTATGAGCTGTGTTGAAATCGGCAGCCGTGTTGAACGCGGCGAGATTATCGGTAAGATAACAGACCCATTTGACGGCGAAGTGCTTTCAGAAGTAAGAAGTCCTGTTTCGGGAATTGTATACTTCGAGTATCACAGTCCGCTGATTAATGAGAAAACTGTCTGCTTTAAGATTATAAAATAGGAGCATATAATGGAAAAGAAAGAATTCAGCGAAACTAAAACTTTTACATCAGCAGATGGAAAAACTGTAGTTACGACAACTGTCAGCGGAAGTGTTTCAGCATCATCGTCAACAGTTTCATCAACTGTTACCACAACAACTACAACATCATCAGACGGTATCACAACAACAGTTACAACCAAGATATAATAATTAAAAGCTGTAAAAAACAAATTGATTTCAGCCTAAGCAAACCATACATGAAAAATAATACCTGATTTCAGTTTCGACACTTGAAATCAGGTATTTTCTTTTGTGATTATAACACATTTTCACAACTATTGCAAACAATATATTGCTCTGTATATTAAGTCATAGTGTATATTTTTTGTTGCTATTCTTGTATATATTAACAAATTATCTTACTGAGCATTACTAACAGGAGAGTATAAAAAATGCAGTTCCTGATATATTAGGGAACTGCATTTTTATAATTCGTACTATTTATCTTTTCTGCTGAATCCATTAAGTGCAGCAGCTACACCCACACTGATTACTATCCACGGAAAAGCTGCTGATATGAAATCTGCTAAAATGCTCATAAACTATCCCTCAATTCTCTTTTTGTTTCTTGTGTAGCCGATATAACACTTTGTAAAAATGAAAAGATACAGAACAAGCACAATACTCCATGCAATAAATAATGAAATGCCAAAGCTGTCATTTAATGCTGCATCAATTCCCTTTATGAAATTAGGAATAACAATTGCAAGGAATATGCAGAGTATAGGCAAAAGCTTCCATTTAATAATTTTCTTCATCATGTCAAGCTTTGATTCATTGTCACTGAAAATATCAAGTTCATTTGAATCTTCGCTGTCTGAAATGTTGTCAGCATTTTTTCTGAAATACATATAATTATTAAAGCTGTAAACATATTCCCAGCCATAGTCCTCATACATTTTCAGATAACCATTTTTGTCAATGTCATTCTTCTGAAAATCAAGCTTGTAAACAACATCTTCCGGCTCGCACTTGTCAAAAACGAAACATAAACCGCCTTTTCTGAGTTTCCAACCCTTTTTATTCATTTCATTGAGCCACTTTTCTTCCTTGTCATAATCAAATAATGTGAAAAATCTAAAGCATCTTTTAACGTTATTCATAACTTTTACCTCCGATATTTCTGTAAACACGTTTAATTCTGTTGATTTCGATATCAAGTATTTCCTGTCCGAGAGGAGTAATAATATAAAGCTTGCGTTTTTCTTCCTCTCTTACAAAAACTATAAGACCGTCCTTTTCCATTTTCGACAGACTTCCGTACATAGTTCCAGGACTTATTACCACTTCGCCGTCTGTCATTTCCTTAACCCTTTGCGTTATACTATAGCCATGCTGTTCATTCTGTAAGCAGAAAAGGATATAAAAACCTGTTTCTGTCATAGGAATATAAACTCTTCTGATTTTATCCGTCATAATCTCAATCCCTTTCATAGTATTGCAGTGAGATATATTGCGTTTTGATATATTGCAGTGCGATGTATCTCACTGCAATATAGTATATCACACTTCGATATAGTTGTCAATATGTTTCTGCGAATTTGTAGGATGTTACAAATTTTATCGTGTAAATTTGTCTGAGTATAACAAAAGCGGAGAGAATAATATAAATTCTCTCCGCTTTTCTCAGTATTTATCTGCAGACAATAAAAATCATATCAGACCTTTTTAACAGGAATCCATATTTCAGAATGATAATTCTCATCCATTATGCCGTCAGGATATTTTGATACATCGTCATACAATTCAATGCAGTAGCCTGCGGCAAATTCGTATTCCTTTAAAGCAGGGAGCCATTCAGAAAAAATCTTCTGATTAACGTCCTGTAATGATTTCGGTGCAGGTCCGTCACAGCTGAATATTGCCCATGTAAACTCAGGAATTGTTTTTGTAACAAATCCCTCAGGAATTTCAGCAGACGGATTGTACGGGTCTGCAATAAGATATTCAAACGTACTGCCGTTCATGTTTGAATCAATATTCACTCCAAACATACCGCATACATATCTGCCATATCCGTTTGCATAGAATTCATCCCAGAATTTCGGCATATCCTGTTTACAGGTTTCGTGTTCAAAAACCTTTGACATTCCCATAACAGTAAAGCTTTCCTTTTTCTCAATTTTGTAGTTCATAAGATAACCGCCTTTCAGAGATAGTTCGAGTTTCAGCGGAGCAAAGGTCTTAATCATAACATCGCCTTTGCGTACCATTGACGGAGAAACGCCGTGAAATCTTGTGAATGCCTTTGTAAAGCTGTCAGGAGAATCATAGCCGTATTCCATTGCAACATCAATTATTTTCGAGTCAGTTGACGCAAGCTTACCGCCTGCAAGAGCAAGTCTGCGGTTTCTTATGTATTCCATAACTGTATAACCGCACAGCATACTGAAACCCTTCTGAAAATAAAATGAAGACATGAAAACATGTTCCGCAACATCATTTGCAGTAATATTTTCAGTGATATGTTCCTCGATAAAGTCAAGAGCATTCTGTATAGCGTTAATCCATTCCATAGCATTTACCTCCGCTGTGATTATATTCTATCATAAATCAGCTGTTACTGCCCGACTTTATTTGTCATGTTTTGTCTGCGTTTCAGTTTATAGCCATTTTTTCTTTTTAAAGAAAATCAGACTGATAATCACTATTACGATACTTACAACTATTACAACAGGATATGAAATTTTAAATTCAAGTTCAGGCATATATTTGAAGTTCATTCCATACCATCCTGCGATAAGAGTCAATGGCATGAAAATAGAAGTTATGACAGTAAGCAGAGTCATAATTCTGTTCTGTTTTACTTCAAGCTGTGACTGATAGAGTTCACGAATCTGCATTGTATATTCACGAAGTGACGCTGTGATATCGTGCAGTCTTTCAATACGCTGAGTGAACAGGTGGAAATATCTGACATTATCCTTTTTGAAGAAATTGTTTTCATTTTCTTCAAGCTCCTGACCTAAATCAATAAGCTGTTCATAATGAATACGCAGATCACGAAGGTCACTTCTGATACGGCTGACTCTGTGAGACGGATTATCTTCCGAGCCCTTCAGAATACTTGATTCAAGTTCATCAAGTTCCTTGTCATATTTTTCAAGAATAATCTGATCACCGCTGATAATCTGTTCAAGGAAATCATAGATAAAGCGTTCAAGACTCGGCTTAGTCCATTTTTTTGAACGGATAATGCTTTCAATAATATCTAATGCAAAACCGCTGTCATCGATAAAAACAATACCTTTTTCATCGAGAGCGAAAGCAAAAGTTATATTTGGTGCAGATGGATTTTCTCTGTTCGGAACAGAAAAAGTTCCCGTTAATGAATCATAGTTTACTTCTGCCTTTGTGGAATCTATAGACGATAAATCAAGATCCATTTCAATACCCATATCGAAATTATCTCTGCTTTCAAGCCATTCATCAGAAGTAAGCACCGCAATAAACTGCCCCTTGTTTCGTCTTAAATCAATTCCGTCAGCAGATTCAAGTGTATTCTTTATGTAATAATACATTTTAGTCTCCTTATATTGTGATTACACTTTATTATAGCATTTGTTTGTGTGATTTGCAAGGTACTACAGAAAAAAACAAGCCGATTCAAGTAAAAAATGAATCGGCTTGTTAAATAAGTAAGTATTAATTATTCAGCATCTGTTTCAGCAGAATCTGTTTCTGTCTCTGTTACTTCAACTTCAACTTCAACAGTTTCTTCGTGCTTTGGACCGTGTGGAGCAACAGGTGGCTCTGGCTTAACGTGCTCTGGCTTCTCAGGCTTAGCTGGCTTTTCAGCATCATCCTTTTCAGCAGGAGCAACAGGTGGCTCAGGCTTAACTGTTTCGTCAACTACAGGCTTTTCAGGCTTAGCAGGCTTTTCAGCATCATCCTTTTCAGCAGGAGCAACAGGTGGCTCAGGCTTAACTGTCTCGTCAACTACAGGCTTTTCAGGCTTAGCCGGCTTTTCAGCATCTTCTTCATCATGCTTTGGACCCTGTGGAGCCTTATGCTCTTCCTTGAGATTGTTTACGATGAAATCGAACCATGTTTCCTTTGATTCAGCATCCTTGAAATCACGGATTTCAACGTCAAAAATCTGAGCAATCATATCCTTGAGAGTAACAGGCTTAGCTGGCTTTTCATGCTCTTCCTTTTCAGGTTTAGCAGGTTTTTCAGCATCTTCTTCGTCTTCAGCCTCTTCTGTTTCTTCTTCGTCAGCATCTGCATCTTCGTCTTCGATAACAGCATCATCTTCAGCAGGTGTTTCAGTTTCAACTTCTTCAACAACTTCTTCAGCGTCTTCAGTTTCTTCTTCAACTTCTGTTTCGATAACTGTTTCAACGTCTTCACTTACAGCAGCTGAGAGCTTTTTCTGATCATTCTTAGCCTGGTTTGAGGCAAAAGCTGAAACTCCTGTGCCTGCTGCGAGAACTGTTACTGCTGCAACTGCAGCTAAAATCTGTTTTTTGCTTGTCATGGTAAATTACTCCTTTAATAATAAATTTTTTCGTACACATTGCGGATGCATTAAGACATATGCCGCAATGTGTACTGCGGGGGTGGTTTATGCTTTCTGCATTCTGTCTATAGTTTACGGAACAGGGGAGTAAAAAACGGGGTGTTTCAGAAAATTTTTTCAAAATTTTTTTGAGAAATTCTGATAACAACGAAATATAGCCAAATTCTCCTGTTTTTGTATCTGGATAATTTTTTTATACTTTATTTGTTGGCATATCAGATTAATATATATATATATATAACTATAATAAATGTACAAAGGAAATCTCGAAAATACGTTGATTCTGTCAATTGTATTATTATGATTGACATGTTATACTATAGTTAGACAGAACAGAGAATGACATAAAATTTACTTATACTATTTTTTAAGGGGGTAATTTTATGAAAAAGAAGTTAATGAGCATTCTGACAGCAACGGCTATAACATTATCAGCCGTGCCTTTTACAGCATCGGCGGAAACAACAGAGATCCCCGACAGCACAGCAGTTTCAATTGACAACAGTACAATCAAGGCATACGGCGAAATTGATGAAAATATAGCATGGACACTTGACAGCAACGGCACACTTACTCTTAGTGGAACAGGTTTTGCTGACCCTGACCATTATTTCAGCACTCCTTTCTGTGATTTAGCTGATGAAGTTACAGCTGTAGTAATAAATGATGGTATTACTACATTAGAGCCGTATCTCTTTAAGGACTTTTCAAATCTTAAAACTGTCAGTTTGCCCGATGGGTTACTTGCTATCTATAGAGAAGTATTTGAAAACTGCGTAAATCTTACTGAAATAAATATTCCCGACAGTGTTATATATATCGGTGCAGGTGCATTTGAAAATACTACGTGGCTCAAAAATAAACAGAGCGAAAATCCGCTTGTTATAGGAGGAAACGTTGTTATTGACGGAAAGGGATGCAAAGGTGATGTAGTAATTCCCGATGGAATAACAGCTGTCGGCTCGGGTGCTTTTGAATGGTGTACTGAAATCACATCAGTAAAACTGCCCGATAGTCTTACTTTTATAGGTGAATATGCATTTTATCACTGTGAGTTAATCGAAACACTTGATATGCCGAAAAATGTTTCAGTAATAAAAGAGTATGCATTTTCTGAATGTGGGTCTTTGAAATCAATTGATATTCCCGATGGTGTGAAATATATTTATGAGAATACTTTTGAAGGTTGTTACTTACTTGAAAAGGTGACATTGCCCGAAAGCCTGTTGTTTATAGGCGAAAATGCATTTAGAGACTGTGAATCTTTAAAGGAAATGGGTATTCCGTCAAAAGCGGAAATATGCAGATATGCAGTTGGTTTTTCGGGTTCAGATAATGAAATGCTTACCGATTTTGTCATTAAGGGATATAAAGGAACTTTTGCTGAAACTTATGCAGAAGAAAACGGATTTAAGTTTGTGGCAATTGATGAAAAGACAGATGAAATCAAAGGCGATGCAAACTGCGACAACAATGTAAACATGGCTGATGCTGTACTGATAATGCAAAGCCTTGCAAATCCCGATAAATACGGCGTAAATGGTACAGACGAAACACATATCACAGCACAGGGCGAAAAGAATGGTGATATGGACGGCAACGGTCTGACTAATGCAGATGCTCTTGAAATTCAGAAAATTTTGCTGAAATTAAATGATACTCCAGAACAGATTTCAC
>JAKSQU010000090.1 GCA_024403965.1 Ruminococcus sp. | reverse complement strand
CTGACAAAAAAATTTACTTCGCAATACTCACACATTAATTATGCGGTATTGCCATGATTTGACACATCATTAAAAAAGTGCTATAATATATTAAGTATATTAAGGATAGGAAGTATTTATTTTGAAAACAGAATCATTTAAAAGCATATTCATTAAAGCGATTATGTCGGGAGTTATGATAAGTATCGGAAGTACAGTTTATCTGAATATTTCAAATAAACTGCTCGGCGGTTTTCTTTTCAGCTTTGGTCTTTTCACGATTATACAGTTCGGATTTTCGCTGTATACGGGAAAAGTCGGATATATTCCCGAAAGAAAGCCGATTTACATAAGGGAAGTGCTTATTACCTTTCTCGGAAATGCCGTAAGCACCTGTGCCTGTGCATATCTCATAAGAGCGACACGAATAGGCGGTAATATTCACGAAACAGCTGTGAATATTATGAATGCTAAAATCAATGATACTGTCATAAGTCAGCTTATTCTCGGCTATTTTTGCGGTATGCTGATGTATCTTGCAGTTGAAAACGCAAAAAACAGCCGTGAAAAGAAAAATGACTTTTCAATGGTTTTCGGTACAGCAATGCCTGTTATGATTTTTATTTTCAGCGGATTCAATCATTCAGTTGCCGACTGCTTTTATATGTTTGCGGCTGACCCGTCTGCAAAGGGCTTTGCATATATCGGCATTGTTGCCGTCGGAAATGCTCTCGGCGGTATGACTATTCCGATTGTGAAAAAGGTGTATGATAAAGTGTAACATATATGAAAGCGAAACGCCGCTCCTGTAATTCTCAAAAACAAAACGGAGAGAACCATAAAAAGTTCTCTCCGTTTTTAGTTTATCATTTATCCATAATTCCTGTCAGTACAGAAGTATTCCACTTATAATTATCTTCTCGTGCGAAAATACCGAAACCGTCCTTGCCCTCTGTTAAGCCGTTATCCCATACAAAGCACTTGATTCCGTATTTTCTTGCTGTTGTTATGTAATAGTTGTAATAATCGTGTCTTGTCTGTTCTGACGTTGTTGTTCCACAACCGAATTCATCTATAATAACAGGTGTTCCGTTATCTATAAACTTAGTTTTAAGTTCCTTGAATTTATTTTCAAGCTGTGTCTTGCCCTGATCTGTGAAATCTGTTATCTTTCCTTCTGTAAACTCCCATGGTGCATAGTAGTGTACTGAGAAGATGATATTTCCGTTTTCCTTTGGAACAATTACATCATTTATTGCTACTGTTTCTGCTGATGCCGCATATGATGTAACAATAAGTGTTCGGTCTATGTTGTTTCCGCCTGTTGCTCTTACTGTTTCAACAAAGTCATTTTCGTATCTGTTTACTACAGTTCTTTCGTCTGCTGTACCGCCCATCCATTCCATTGAACTTCCTACTGTTCTCGGTTCATTCATTCCTTCAAAAAGAAGTCTGTCGCCATAATCAATGAAACGATTTGCAATCTGTCGCCATATTGCTTTCAGCTTTTCACTGTTTTCTTCATACTTTTCTTCATTCGGTACAAACCATATATAGTCATCATGGTGCATATTGACAATTACAAACATATCAGAATTATATGCGTAATCAACTACTTCCTGAATTCTGTCGAGCCATTCTGCATCAATATTATAATATTCATCCATATGCTCTGCCCATGTGACAGGTATTCTTACTGCGTTAAATCCTGCTTCTTTTACTGATTTAATCATTCCCTCTGTTGTTTTCGGATTTCCCCAGCCTGTTTCAGTTTCAAGCCCGCTTAAACCTGTGTTATAGCTTTCAAGTGTATTGCCGAGATTCCAGCCGACCCTTATAGCATTTGAGATTTCTCTTGCTCTTCGGAATGATGTATTATATGTCTGCTGTGAATAATCCTCTGCACCGCCCATGATTGTCTCAGTTTTTGATGATTCTTCGGCATTGCTGTATACTACTGTAATCTTGTCAAGTGTGATTTCAGACTGTTCACTCCAGCCGTAGTCAAACAGATATTCACCCTTGTTTGCAACATAGTTTCTTACTTCAACAGGTACAAACCATGATATTTCAGCCAAGTTTCCATCAACCCATACAGCAACATCATCACCTGTGTATCTGTTAACAATTGATTCAAAGCCGAATTCACCGTTAATTTTCTTTATATTGCCGTTTGCACTAAAGCTGTATGTTACAAGCTGTGGTACAGCTCCTTCGGGAAGAAAATCATTTTTGATTCTGAAAAGGTGGTCACCATCTTCATTATCACTTCTGCGTATTTTGGTTTCACCTATATCTTTGCTTTCTGTTCCCTTGTAAGGAACATTCTTTGTACGTGTAAATGTACATATTACATAGCCGAGCTTAATTATTTCTGCATCGCCCCACCAGTAACCAAACATAACATCACCATTTGGTGTTACATAATCTGCAATTTCATTCGGTACATTCCATGTCAGTTCTGCATATCCGCCGTTTGTTCCCTCTGTAAAATCAGGTGTCTGGTGAAAGCAGGAACTCGTTGCAGACGGACAATCCTCAGCAACTGTAATTCCATATGCACCCTTGAATTCACCTATATTTCCGCTTGATGATTCAACTACAAATGTAAATGAATTGATATAGTCACCCTCCTGAATAAAATCAGCAAGCGGAAGTTTGTACATATTTCTTCCGTCGTTCTCATCACCTTCATGTCTGAGAATTATTTCTTTCTGAACTGTTACCTGACTGCCCGTTGTTATTTTTATCGTTTCCATAGGACTGAAAAGCGTTTCCGCATCCTCCTTACTATAATTCTCAATAGTTGTTGTCTCTGTAGCAATTTCTACAGGGGAGTCATCTGCGGTATCTCTTGTATCACCGCATCCGAATAATGACACTGACATTGCCGCCGCAAGAATTGCTGATAATAATTTTTTTCTCATTTTGTTTTCTCCCTCTCTAAACATGTAAATAGTTTTCTGCCTCTTTTACAAGCTTTATGTCAACAAGTGCGTCGATTTCTGTTCCGTCGGCTGTATATTCCTCTGAGAAAACCTTGCCGTCCTGTCGCAGTTTTCCTATAAAGGCTGTTTTGTCGTACGGAATAAGCAGTTTCATTCTTTTTGCTGTTTCGGGAAGATTCTTCACGATACATTCAAGAAGTCTGTCAAAGCCTGTTTTTTCCTTCGCACTTATCAGTACTGTATTGTCATTTTCAAAAACTGTGTCGGTAAATTCCGCTGCATCTGCCTTGTTCATAACATAAATCTGCGGTATACCGTCACATCCGAGTTCGGAAAGCAGATGTGCTGTTACCTCTGCCTGTTCCTTTATTTCAGATGATGTCAGATCCTGTACATTTAGGATAATATCAGCTGCTGCCGCCTCTTCAAGCGTTGACTTAAACGCCTCTACAAGATTATGCGGAAGTCTTCTGATAAGTCCTACTGTGTCAATAAGCATTACGCTTCTTCCGTCGGGAAGTTCAATTGAACGGGATGTTATGTCAAGAGTTGCAAAAAGCTTGTTTTCTGCAAGTACTCCCGCATCTGTAAGCGCATTAAGCAGTGTGGATTTTCCTACATTTGTATAACCTACAATTGCCGCACACAATACTCCGTCTTTTTTACGTCTTGAACGTGAAAAACTTCTGTGCTTCTTCAGTTCTTCAAGTTCTTCCTCAAGGTAGGTGATTCTCTTTCTGATATGACGTTTATCAGTTTCAAGCTTTGTTTCACCGGGACCTCTTGTACCTATACCGCCGCCGAGTCTTGAAAGAGATGTTCCCATTCCCGTAAGACGCGGAAGACGATATTTCTGCTGTGCAAGCTCAACCTGCAGCTTGCCTTCTTTGGTTCTTGCTCTCTGTGCGAATATATCGAGTATAAGTGTTGTTCTGTCGATTACTCTCACATCAAGAATTTCTTCAATGTTTCTTACCTGCATTCCGCTGAGTTCATGGTCAAAAATAACCAGTTCAGCACCAAGAACTCCAAGCTGTTCCTTTAATTCTTCAAGTCTTCCCGCACCCATGCAGTATGCCGGTTCATATGAAGGTCTTTTCTGAATTACAGTACCCACAACCTCTGCATTAGCAGTTGCGGCAAGCTCTGCAAGTTCTCTTATTGAAGTTTCAGCGTCAAACTCACCCGTATCAACACAGGCAAGCACCGCTTTTACAGGGATTTCATCCGTTTTGTTTTCGTACATTCCTACTCCTTTGTTCTTCCAAGCAGAAAATTCTGCATTATAACAAGGTCACTGACACCGAGTCTGCCGTCTGAATCCATATCAGCATTTCTTATATAATCGTTTCTTATTACAGCATTTCTCAGCATGACCATATCGAGTACATTTATTATTCCGTTTTCGTCTGTATCGCCGATTAAGTAGTTTTCTTCTTCTTTTTCTTTTCGTGGGAAAATATTGCTGAATACATCGAGTGATTCAAGCGGTTTTCCGCTGAAATCAAACAGTGCCTGATTGTCATATGATGAGCCGCCGCATGATACAGCGTCTCTGTCATAATCCTTTGCAAAATCTGTCGCCCAGCCTGAGCCGAGAGTATTCCACTGCTGTCTGCGCTGTTCATATGACATATTCTGTGGTCCAAGCCATGCAGGCTCCCAGTAAAATGCACCTATTCCCTTTGGTCCGACATTCGCAACCGCCTGAAATACATCAGCAATACATTCCGCCTGTCCTTTCGGAGATATGTCATAATTAAGGACAGCTCCTGATGACATTGAAGTAACCGCATTGCCGAAATTGTCGCCGTCTTTATCCGTATAAGGATAAGCTGTTTCAGCAACCATGACATATTTTCCGTACTTGTCTGCAATATCTTTAAGTACAGCGGTCATATTTTCGGTTGTACCGTGCCAGTAGGGGTAATAGGATGTTGCAAACACATCATAATCAAGTCTGCACTCATTCATAACCTTTGCATACCACGCATAGTATCCCGTTGACGGGTTTGCAAAGTGATGTGCGATAAGAATGTTTTTGTCGAAATCTCTTACAGCCTTGTTTCCGCTTGCAAAAAGTCTGCATATCTCATACATATCCTTTTCACCGCAGAAGAAACAGTTTGTTTCGTTTCCGACCTGCACCATTCCGATTTCTCCGCCTGCCTTTGCCACTGATTCAAGCACCCATGAAGTCCATTTATAGATTTCTCCTGCAAGAACATCATTTGAATGTTTGCTCCAGTATTTCGGGCGTGTCTGTTTAGCGGGGTCTGCCCAGAAATCAGAATACTGAATGTCGACAAGCAGTTTCATGCCGTATTCTGCGGCTCTTCTGCCGATAAGTGCGGCTGTTTCCACGTCATTGTTTCCGCCGCCGTAGCTGTGACCATTGCCGTCATTCGGTTCATTCCATACACGCACTCTGATGTAGTTTACACCATGTTCGGAAAGCGTTCTGAAAATATCCTGTTCTTTGCCCTTATCGTTGTAAAATTTCACACCTGACTTTTCAACAGCGATAACCGAAGAAACGTCAACACCTCTTATCACTTCTCCGCCGTTAACAGACATATCGAAGCTGTCAAAGCTTACTTTTCTGCCTACTTCAGCATTTACTGAAATCTGA
The DNA here is from genome assembly GCA_024403965.1 of Ruminococcus sp. Taxonomy (GTDB): domain Bacteria; phylum Bacillota; class Clostridia; order Oscillospirales; family Ruminococcaceae; genus Ruminococcus. The sequence goes on along the minus strand of JAKSQU010000090.1, from coordinate 2,774 downwards.
TTATCAAAAGCATAAGCTCCTATGCATAAACAAGCTGATACAGCCAGTGAAACAAGCCCGGATACCTTCATAATAACCTCCTTACACTTCAACTCTCCCCATATTACATTATAACGAATTATTAACAATTTGTCAACATTTTGCAGAAATATTCACTTCGTAATATTTCATTATTTATTTAAATAAAAAAACATAACACAAAGTCTTTTCAAGTCTGTATTAATATGCTATAATTATAGTGGAGATTATTGATGAAATGATTATCAGATTTGTATTCTGATTAATGCCGGCAGTGCCGTCTAATTAAATAACATTTCAATATACAGGGGTATTTCAGCAAATTAACAAATGGAGATTATATTATGGACATTACTTCTTTCAACACAGCTAAACAAAACGCTTTGAAAAAATATTTCAGCCGTATGAACAATATGCAGCAGGAAGCAGTTTTCACTGTCAATGGTCCTTTGCTTGTGCTCGCAGGTGCGGGCAGCGGAAAGACTACTGTTATTGTTAACCGTATAGCTAATATGATAAATTTCGGCAATGCATATTTTGATGATTCATTAAAGGGCAGTGACGATGATATTGCTTTTCTCAATGACTATGCCGACGGCAAAACCGATGATTTTGACACACTCCGTGATATTGTTGCGTCAAATCCCGTAAGACCATGGAATATCCTTGCTATTACCTTTACTAACAAGGCGGCTGATGAGCTTAAAACACGTCTTTATGATATGCTCGGTGAAGAAGCTCTCAATATCAATGCGTCAACATTTCATTCTGCATGCGTAAGAATTTTAAGACGTGAAATCACCGCTCTCGGCTACAGCTCTGATTTTACTATCTACGATTCAGATGACAGTCAGCGTATGATAAAATCTATTCTCGCTGACCTTGATATTTCTGAAAAGCAGTTTTCGCCTAAGGCTATTTTAAGTGAAATCAGTTTTTCAAAGGATAAAATGATTACTCCGTCAGAAATGCAGAATAATGCAGGTCAGGACTACAGAATGAAGGTCATTGCACGAGTTTACAAGCATTATCAGAGCCGTATGAAAACTGCTAATGCTCTTGATTTTGACGACATTCTTACTATCACGGTTGAAATATTTGAAAAGTTCCCGGAGATTCTTGAAAAGTACAGAAACAAGTATAAATACATAATGGTTGACGAATATCAGGATACAAACCATGTTCAGTTCAGACTTGTTTCACTTCTTTCCGACTCACACAAAAATCTCTGCGTTGTCGGTGATGATGACCAGAGTATCTATAAATTCAGGGGTGCAAATATTGAGAATATTCTCGGCTTTGAAGACCAGTTTGCTAATTCAAAGGTTATAAGACTTGAACAGAATTACCGTTCTACAAAGACTATTCTCAATGCCGCAAACTCTGTTATCGGCAATAATATCGGACGCAAGGACAAAACCTTATGGACTGCAGGCGCAGACGGTGAAAAGGTTTACTGGTACAAAGCCGCAGACGAAACTGATGAAGCTGATTTCATTGCTGAAAAAATCAGCGAGAATTACAAAAAAACAGGCAGATACAGTGAAAATGCCGTTCTCTACCGTATGAATGCTCAGTCAAACTCTGTAGAAAAAGCTCTTGTAAGACGTGGTATTCCTTACAAGGTTTACGGCGGTCTGCGATTCCTTGACCGCAAGGAAATAAGAGATGTTGTTGCTTATCTTGCTTTCATTTACAATCATTTCGATATGACACGTTTTGAGCGTATTATCAATGAACCTAAACGTGGTATCGGTGATTCTACACTTTCACTTATCAAGGATATCAGCCGTGACCTTAAAATTTCTCCGTTTGATGTTCTTGCAAACTGTGAAGACTATGCTCCGCTTTCAAAGAAAACATCTTCACTGAAATCAGCTTACAATTTATTTGCTGACCTTTCAGACAAGGCGGATGAACTTCCGCTCGATAAATTCCTTGACTATCTCCTTGATAAAACAGGATATCTCAAATCACTTGAAATTCTTGAAAACGGTGAATCAAAGATTGAAAACGTTCAGGAATTCCGCAGTATGATTGTTCAGTATATGAATGAATCAGATGAGCCGTCATTGAGCGGTTTCCTTGAAGAAGTTACCCTTTATTCAGACGCTGACAGAGATACTTCAACAGATGACAAGGTTACTCTTATGACTATTCATTCCGCAAAGGGACTTGAATACAGCAACATTTTCGTTGTCGGCATGGAAGACGGAATTTTCCCGAGTTCACGTTCATTTGACAATGAAGCTGATATGGAAGAAGAAAGAAGACTTGCATATGTTGCAATAACAAGAGCAAAGGAACATCTTTTCCTTACAAGTGCAAGTCAGCGTATGCTTTTCGGTCAGACTCAGAGAAACAATACATCGAGATTTATCCGTGAAATCGGCAGTGAACATATCGAAAAGCATAATAATGCGTCTGCTGTAAAGAAAGCTGTCGGTGAAAGCGATAATTTCGTTACCGAAGTTCATTCAGCAACATTACAGCAGCAGCTTGCAAGAAACAAGGCAAAAACTTCTGCTCCGAAAACAGCCGAAACATTTGCACAGGGTGAAAGAGTTTCACACAACATTTTCGGCGAAGGCACTATTGTTTCAGTTACACCTATGGCAAGTGATACTATGCTTGAAATTGCTTTTGATACAAAGGGTACAAAGAAGGTAATGGCAACATTTGCAAAACTGAAAAAATTATAAAAATGCGGCGAAGCCGCCACTCACCAGAGTCCAGAGAGGTGTAGACCTCTTTGG
>JAKSQU010000009.1 GCA_024403965.1 Ruminococcus sp. | reverse complement strand
TTTTTTATTAAGGCAATACCGCATAATTAATGTGTGAGTATTGCGAAGTAAATTTTTTTGTCAGAGTGCATAAAAACGACGCAGGAATACTTTCGTATTTCAAGGAGTTTTTGTGTGCTATGACGGAAAAAGTTCAAGCAAGACACACACATAGCCGTCAGGCGGTAATTATGCGGTGTTGCCTTAAATACGAACTTGTAATGCAGGGTTGTGCAGTATTGCCTTAAGATTTACAAGCTGTTCAGCAGATTTTACATACATTATTTTAAGAACGGAGTTTCAAATGAAAGAAATAGTTGGTATCCGCTTTAAAAGCGTAGGAAAAATATATTACTTCTCACCAGGCAATATCAAGGCTGAAATTGGTGACCATGCAATCGTTGAAACTGTAAGAGGTATCGAATACGGTGAGGTTGTAATAAACAACAAGGAAATTGATGAAAAAAGCATTAATTCTCCTTTAAAGCCTATCATCAGACTTGCTAACGCTGAAGATGAGGAAACTATCAGAAAAAACAAGGAACGTGAAAAGAATGCCTTTGAGGTATGTCAGGAAAAAATCAAATTCCGCAAACTCAATATGAATCTTGTTGACGTTGAATGTACTTTCGACAACAGCAAACTCCTTTTCTATTTCACTTCAGAAAACCGTGTTGATTTCCGTGAACTCGTAAAAGACCTTGCGGCTGTTTTCAGAACACGTATCGAACTCAGACAGATTGGTGTGAGAGATGAGGCCAAAATTCTCGGCGGTCTCGGTATATGCGGACGTGAATTCTGCTGTAAGGGATATATGGGCGATTTTCAGCCTGTTTCAATCAAAATGGCTAAGGAACAGGGACTTTCACTTAATCCTACTAAAATTTCGGGTACATGCGGCAGACTTATGTGCTGTCTTAAAAATGAGCAGAATGTTTATGAGGAGCTCCTTAAAATCACTCCTAAGACAGGCGCTCTCGTTGTAACTCCCGACGGTGACAAGGGTAAGGTTGAAGATGTAAACCTTATCACAGGCAAATTAAAGGTTAAAACTGACAAGTCTGAAGTTCCTGTTATTCTTGACAGAAGTGAAGTAAAACTTCTCAAGGATGCTGAAATAAGAATAAACCGTGACGAACTCAAGGCACTCAAAAAGCTTGAGGATAAATAATGCAAAAGGTAAATTACGGCAGAATGCTCGACGAAAAGCTTGCTGAACTTGAAAAAAACGGTGAAAAACCGTCACTTCTTCTTCATGCATGCTGTGCGCCGTGCAGCAGTCATACTCTGCTTTTTCTGTATGAGCATTTTGATATAACTCTTTATTTCTGCAACCCTAACATTGCACCGCAGAAGGAGTTCGATTTTCGCTTTGAAGAACTGAAAAGACTTGTTTCCGAGCTTGGTCTTGATGTAAAAATAATCGAAGAACCTTATGATTCCGAGCCGTTTTATCAGCTTGCAAAGGGACTTGAAAAGCTCCCCGAAAGAGGCGAACGCTGTCAGAAATGCATTGCATACCGTCTGAGAAAATCAGCCGAAAAAGCTAAGGAAACAGGGTGTGATTATTTCACTACTACTCTCACGATAAGTCCGCATAAGGACTGTACATTCATAAATGAATGCGGTGCGGAAATATCTGATGAATATGGTGTGGCTTATTTGTTTTCGGATTTCAAAAAGCATGACGGCTATAAACATTCAATCGAACTTTCAAAGCAGTACAGCCTTTACAGACAAAATTACTGCGGCTGTATCTACAGCAAGGCAAATGCAGATTGTGAGGATAAGTAAATGGCAAAGGAAGTAAAAACTAACGCAATGCGTTTTCTTGAAAAAAACAAAATCGACTACAAAATGCAGACCTATGAATGCGATGAATTCGTTGACGGAATCGACACAGCAACAAAGCTTGGTCAGCCCCTTGAAGAAACATTCAAAACTCTCGTTGCACACGGCAAAAGCGGTAATTATTACTGTTTTCTTCTCCCTGTTGCAATGGAACTTGATTTGAAAAAGGCGGCAAAAAGTGTTGACGAAAAATCAGTTGAACTTCTTCATGTCAAGGATATAACAAAGGTAACAGGATATGTGCGTGGTGGATGTACTCCTATCGGAATGAAAAAGCAGTTTATGACTGTAGTACACAAATCAGCCGAAAGTCTGCCGCTTTTCTATATAAGCGGCGGCCGCATAGGTGTACAGATTCAGCTTTCACCTGTTTCACTTGTCACGGCAATCCGTGGGAAATTTGAAGATATTATTCTGTAACGATATAAACGGAGAGAATTTTTGAGATTCTCTCCGTTTTGTTTTTGCATATTTTAATATTTGTAGGTGCGGCGATTCGCCGCCCGAAAGTTGCATTGTAACCCGACGGGCGCACACATGGGGGTGCCCCTACAGTTTGGTTATATATATTTGTTTTGTGCATGAGCGGTGTATTATTCGGTTATTTCCATTCTTACATTTGTTATAAAAAGGTCTCCGTCAATTTTTACTTCAAACTGTCCTCCGCAAGCCTCTGTAAAGCTTTTTGCTATTGCAAGTCCGAGACCGCTTCCTTCAGTTGTTCTTGACTCATCACCACGCTTGAAACGTTCTGTGATTTCATCTGCTGTGAATTTCATTTCGTATGATGATGTATTTTTCAGTTCAATATTCACCTTTCCGTTTTCTTCAAAAACTCTAAGGAATATCCTTGTTCCGTCAAGTGAATATTTAAGTGCATTGTCTATGACATTCTGTAAAACACGATACATCTTTTTGCCTTCTGCTCTTATCTGTGCTTCATCGGGCTGAATGTCTGTAATCAGTGTTTTTCTGCTTGTGCTGATTCTGTCCTGCATATCTCCGAGAACCTGTTTTACAAGTACAACTGCGTCAAGATTTTCAAGCATAACGTCTGTTTTGCTTGTCGCTTTTGCAAGGTCAAATACATCTGATACAATTTCCTTTAAGCGTTCTGTCTTAGTCTGCAAAATCTTTACATAGTCATTTGCTTCGGGTGTCAGCTTTTCAAGTGAAAGTAAATCAACATAGCTTATTATTGATGTAAGCGGTGTTTTAAGGTCATGTGAAACATTTGTTACAAGGTCAATCTTCATTCTTTCAGACTGTATCTGCTTTTCAACTACACCTTCAATTCCGTCTGTAATGCTGTTCAGCTTTTCGTTGAATCCGTAGATAACGCTGTCCTTTGCAACTGTTTCCTTTGAGTAGTCACCATTCTGAATTCTGTCGATACGTTCACCAAGCTTTGAAAGTTCTGAACAATCCTTAATCGTGTAGAAGAAATATCCGAAAACTACAAGCGGTGTAAGAAGGAACGGTACAACTTCATCATTCATAACAACTGCAAGACAAAGTACAAGGATTTCTATAAACATCCACAATAACGCTCTTATTACGAAATGTCTTGTGAATACCGAATTTTTGTATATGCTTTTATCTGTAAAACTTTCTTTAATTCTTTTGTATGTATTTTTTATTTTTCTGATAAGGAAAATGCAGATTTTTCCTGTAAGTGATGTTTTAATCAATCGTCTGCACTTTAATTTGATGATGATTATATTTACACATTCAAATGCAATGAGTATTAATGCTGTAATTGCTGATGCAAATGCAAGCACAAGCTGAAATTCTGTAAAGCCCTGATAAAGTCCATTTTCTGACGGATGGTCAAGAAGTTCAGAAAATGCTTCAAATGATAATATAAACCCGGCTATGCAGACAACAAAAAATGCAATATAAAGCTCTGTCCATATATTTCCAAGCGGTTCGATAACGTATCTCTTTTTCTTTTCGTCATATCCGCCGACAATAAGTCTGTAGATGAAAAGCACGGCAATAACTGCAAAAAACGGAATAAGTCCCACAAGGCAAACCATCATCTCTTCTTCTGCATCGTTAATTACTTTCTCACTTGCGATATATTTGTCAACAATGTCTTTATTCGGGCGAATTGCAACTATTACGCCCTTAAAACAATCACCGTAATAGCGGTCATATACAAGTTCTCTGCCTATGTTTCCGTTTTCATCAACAAATACATCATATGACCAGTGTTCTGATGAATTTACAGTATAATCTTCTGTTTCTTCATCATAAATCGGATATTCATAGTCTTGGTGGGCATTAAAGCTGTTAAAATCGCTTGGGATAGGAGTTGTGCCGTTTTCATTGAGATAAATCAGCGCACCGCAGTCATCTGTATAGCTTTCAAGCTTTGATGTATCATAATCAAAAACCGCATAGCCCTTGCCGTTATAGTAATAATATTCCATTCCGTTTTTATTATCATACCAGTGAATAGATGAATTGAACGAATAAAAATGGAACATATCTGAATATACACTGGCACCGTCATCACGTATTGCAGTCATTCCGTCATTTGACTCTCTAAGTCCCTTTTCGCCGTAATCATATACATAATCATTGTTGCAGATGCTGTATGAGAAATTTTTGCTTTCGGGGAATATAAGCTTTCCCTTTTCGTCCATAAAGCCGAGTTCTTTAAGGTGTTTTTCGACAAACTGTTTCTGATACTTACTGCCTGTGTAATTTCCTTTTCCGTCAAGATTTCTGATGTACATATTGCAGATAAGCCACAGCTTTGAATTAAGTTCAAAGTATTCTTCTGAAAGACTGTTATGCGGATATTCAAATTCATTCTGCCACGCATTTACTGCAAGTGAATCCTTTTTGAACGCATTGCCGAATGTAAAAGCACAGTAAAATATAAGCACAGCAGAAAGAATAAATGCTGTAAGCCTTGTTATCTTCTTTTTCAGTATGTTCATTTTGAATTTCCTTTCTCTATCTTGTACCCTATTCCCCATACAACCTTGAGATAACGGGGGTCTTTAGGATTTATTTCGATTTTTTCACGAATATGTCTGATGTGTACCATAACTGTATTTTCAACAGAGAATGATTCTTCATTCCATACTCTTGAATAGATTTCTTCCGCTGAAAAAACACGTCCTGCATTTTCCATAAGGAGTGCTGTGATTTTGTATTCTGTAGCGGTAAGCTTTACGGGTTCACCGTCAAGGTAAATCTGCTTTTCGTCTCTGTCAAGAGTAAGTCCGCCGATTTCAACACAGTTTTTGCGTTTTGCACTGTCTGCCGCACCGAGTGAAAAATATCTTCTTAAATTTGAATTGACTCTTGCAAGCAGTTCCATAGGATTGTAAGGCTTTGTAATGTAATCATCAGCACCCATTGAAAGACCGAGTATCTTGTCGCTGTCTTCCGATTTAGCAGATAAAACAATAATAGGAATATTTTTCATTGTACGGATTTTCATCATTGCCGAAAGTCCGTCAAGCTTAGGCATCATTACATCAATGAGAATAAGATGTACTTCATTCTGCATAAGACAGTCGATAGCTTCAATTCCGTTGTATGCCTTTATGACGTTGTAATCTTCCTTTTCAAGCAGTTTTGCGATAGCATTTACAATATCGTGGTCATCGTCTACTACAAGTATATATGTATTTTCGGGTGTTCTCATTTTTATCTTCTCCTATAGTCAGTTTAAAACAATGTATATGAATAATTATACATCACACTGACAGCTTTTGCAACATTCATTTTTATCATCCCGCTTTCGTGTTTGTTTCTATGCTTTTATTATAAACTTCATTTCTTAATATGCTTTTAGGATAATTCTTAACTATTTCTTAATTTTCGGAAATAAAGCCGTTAAGATTTGTTAAGAATTCCGTTTGACAAATAGAAACAAAAGTACTATAATATAAGTAGCATATCACACAAAGTGAACACGCTTGCTTTGTGTAATTCATACAATATATTTGTTTGGCAGATAATTCACACTTTCTATAAAGATGTGCGAAGATTAATATTCTGCGTCGGACAAGCCGAGGGGAGTTCTTATGTACATTCCGTAAAGCGTTACTACGTTCGCTTTACTGCTTTTTTAGGGGGACTCTGTCCCCCTCGTTCACCCCCTGCCAGAGAGGTCTACACCTCTCTGGACTCTGGTGAGTGGCGGCTTCGCCGCTTGCTTTTTTAACATTAAGATAAGGAGACATTAAAAATGAGTTCAGAAAAATATGGTAATTACGAAATTATCGACGCACATACACACATATTTCCCGAAAAAATCGCTGAAAGTGCATCCGTAAATATCGGAAATTTCTATGACTTACCTATGGTAACAGGCTGCGGCACAAGTGATATTCTTATAGATACAGAATGTCCGCTCGGCATTTCAAAAATGCTCGTTTGTTCTGTTGCCACAAATCCTAAACAGATTTCTTCCATCAATAATTTTATTGCCGAAGAATGCAGAAAGCATAAGGAATTTATCGGTTTCGGTGCTACTCATCCGCTTTCTGATGATACAGCCGCTGACCTTGAACAGATTAAAAATCTCGGACTTTACGGCGTAAAACTGCACCCCGATTTTCAGACATTTAATGCCGATTCACCCGAAGCATATAAAATATATGAAATGATTGAAGGGCAGATGCCTATGCTTATTCACTGCGGTGACAGCAGATATGACTATTCAGACCCTTTGAGAATTGCTAAGGCGGCTAAGGATTTCCCGAATATGAAAATACAGGCATCTCATCTCGGCGGATGGAGTGAATGGGATATTGCAGAAGGCTGTCTTGCAGGACTCAAAAACGTTAAATTCGATATAAGCAGTTCAATGTCTTTCATGCCTAAGGAAAATGTTATCAGAATGATTCGCACATACGGCGTTGAAAACTGTTTCTTCGGCACAGATTTTCCTATGTGGGATGCTGAAAAGGAACTTGATCTTTTCTTCTCACTCGGTTTCACAGAAGAAGAAAACAGAATGATTTTAGCTGATAATTTCAAGGAATTTATCGGTATCTGACACTTTTTCTGCTCTGTGCAAACAGCATAAGCGTCATTATTATCAGCATTACAGACGGCACAGGCGATTGTGCGCTGTATGGCTGTATGGTTATTTTTGAAACTGCTGTAAGCTCGTATTTCATATAAAAAGGCAGTATAAGACGGCAGATTATTCCGCTTAAAAATGCTGAAATAATACGCATTGCTATTATCGGCTTTACGGATAAATATCCGCTTACTACGGAATAAAGCTGAAATAATACACATACTCCGCTGAATGAAACAAGTCCGCATATATACGGCAGTATGGTATAGTCACCTTTCGGCAGTCGGCTGATATTCGTAATATCCGCTAAGGAATACATAAATGCATTTACTGTTTCCTTAGGGATATGCGAAAAGGAAGATACGATTTCTGAAAATGCACCATAAAATCCTAAGGCAGACAGTATTTCTGAAAATACTGAAAAAGCTGTTGTCACAAAGCACACATTCATAAGCGTATGACCGCTTTCAATAATACTTTCATTAAGCATTTCGGCTGAAAGACAAAAATCTTCGGATTCATGTCTTTCAGCCTTGTTTTTTCTCAGCCATAATGACATAACAAGCATTAAAACTGCATTTGCAGATGTAACGGTCAAGGCTATGAAAACTCCTGTTTCGGCTGATTTGTAAAGTATTCCCGACACACAGCCGAATATAAATGAAGGTCCTGCGCCACAGCATATTCCGCAGAGAATTTCTGCACGTTTTTTCGGTATTCTTCCTTTTTTGTATTCGGACAGTATCATTCGTGTGCCGACGGGATATCCCGAAAACATACTGAATGAAAATATGAAAAATTCCGTTCTGCTTATACCGAAAAGCTTTTCTGATATTTTTTCAGACCATTTCGGAAAAAGCGAAACAACTCCGCTTTCAGTTATGAGATATGATACCGTCATCACCGCATACAGCGACGGAATAAGCGTACACAGACAGCGTTTAAGTGCATCTGTCACCGCCTTTGCTATGCAATGATAATCAGCAATGCACATACAGAATATAAACACAAGCAGTAAAGCATAAAAAATCTTTCCCGTTTTCTTCATAATCATCACCGATAATATCATATTATTGATTATGCAATGTTTAGAACAAAGGGTGATATAATGCTTGAAGAATTCCTTGAAAAAACCCGTAATGCAATGTGTCTCGGCTGTAATATATTCATTGAAGGAAACAGAACAGTGACCATAGAAAAATGCAGAAGAATTGAAGAATGCAGTGATGTTTTCATAAGTCTTATCAGTGATAATATGATTATCAGAATATGGGGCAGTAATCTCCGTGCAAGCAATTACAGTACAGAAGGTCTTGTGATTAACGGCACTGTTTCACAGATAGAATTTGCAGAAAAGGGGACGGAACGCAGATGAAAGTACGTTTAAGGGGACGTATAAAAATAAACGCATCGGGACGTGAACTTTTCAGCTTTATCAACTGTATTCACAGCATGAAGATTAATATTTACAATCAGTACTGCAGAAAAGATGTTCTCTATGCTGATATTCTGAAACGTGACCTTAAAAAAATCCGCAGTATCGCAGAAAAATACAGCATTGAACTGAAAACGGCAGAGTATACTTCATTTTCAGAATTTATACACAGATACAGAAAACGCACAGGAATAATAATCGGTGCTGTTGCTGTGCTTTTAGGAACAGTGTATCTTTCGCAGATTGTAGTAAGCATTGAAATACAGGGAAATACAGCTGTTTCAGAAGAAAAAATAATATCCGCACTCGGTGAACTCGGCATAAAAAAGGGAGCGTTCATAAAAAGTGTGGATATGCACTACTGCGAAAACGAACTGCGTCTTATGGTTGACGGTGTTTCATGGGCAGGCATAAGGCATACAGGAAATCGTGTAGTGGTACAGATTACCGAAACTGCCCCTAAACCCGAAATGCTCCTTGAACGAGTGCCGTGCAATATTGTTTCATCAAAGGACGCAGAAATCACATCAGTTTCGGTGCTTGACGGGATGCTTATGCATAAGGTCGGAGACTATGTCCCTAAGGGTACACTGCTTGTAAGCGGTGTTGCGGAAGACGATACGGGGCATATGACAGTTCATCACGCAAACGGCAGTATCAAGGGAATTTATACCGAAAACGTTTCATTTTCCTGTGAGTATCACAAATCAGAATTAACACGAACAGGCAGACATAAGAAAAAGCGGTATTTAAGACTTTTCAATCTTGAAATACCGCTTTTTATCGGACGAAACAAATATGAAAATTCCGAACGTGAAAGCACTGAATATCCTGTCAGTTTTTTCGGCAGAAAACTCCCCTTATCCGTTGTGACAGCCACAGAATATGAAACTGTGCTGTCAGAGATTATTCATGACAATGCGGAAACTGAAAAAATAATAGTGAATAAAATCTATAACTACGAGCAGAATTTTCTATCTGACACAGAAATATTAAGCCGTAAAATACGGAAAACACAAACTGACTCCGCTGTTGTTTTTAATGTTGAGTATAAGGTTAATGGGGAGATTGGGTGGATGAAGGATATATTTTTTCTTAATGAATAGCGAAGTACCTATGCACGCTGTTTCTTATTTTCATTCAACCACAATATAATTATCTGCCGCATTTTCCTTTGTAGCGTGTTCGGTTACGTTAGTTACCTTAACCTTTAAAGGTCTTGTACCCATATTTATTTCAATTATGTCATTAACCTTTACATCATATGACGCTCTGGCTACTTTGCCGTTTACTACGATTTTTTCTGCGTCACACGCTTCATTTGCTACTGTTCTGCGCTTGATAAGTCTTGTTACCTTTAAATATTTATCGAGTCTCATTTCTTCTCCTCAATGTAAAAAAGGGACAGCTCCGAGCCGTCCCTTATTTTTATGCTTACAGCTTAAAATTACTTGTTAACAGCGTCCTTGAGTGATCTGCCAGCCTTGAATGTTGGAGCCTTGCATGCAGGGCAAACCATCTTCTGCTTTGTCTTTGGATTGATGCATGTCTTTTCGCCTCTCTCACGAACTTCAAATGAACCAAAGCCTGTGATAGAAACCTTTTCACCCTTTTCAAGAGCTTCCTGAATTACAGTAAGTACAGCGTCGAGTGCTGAAGATGCATCCTTCTTTGTGCAGTTAGCCTTGTCTGCAATTGAGTTGATGAGTTCTGTTTTAGTCATTGTTATTTTCCTCCGTTTTAATGATTTGTTTTGCATTATCCCAGTATTTGTCAAGTTCTTCTATCGGCAGAGTTTTCATATCAATGTTCTCTTTTCTTACAAGCTGTTCTGTAAGAGTAAAACGCTTTATGAATTTATCTGTTGCGGATTTAAGCGCAAGCTCTGCGTCAACACCAAGATGACGTGCAGCATTTACTACTGAGAAAAGTATATCTCCGATTTCCTCCTCGATATTTGCCATATCACCGCTTGCTACAGCAGCGTCAAGCTCTTCCTTTTCTCTTGAAATGCAGGCAACCGCCTCCTCGGCACAATTGAAATCCATGCCTGCTCTCATTGCACGTTTGCCTATCTTCTGTGCTCTCATGAGCGCAGGAAGTGACTTTGCAACACTTGTGAGAGTTTCTGCATAGGTTTCCTGTCCTTTGGTCTGCATTTTTATTGCGTCCCAGTTTTTAAGAACCTGTTCAGATGTATCAGCCTTTACTTCTCCGAAAACGTGCGGATGACGAACTATCATTTTTTTGGTTACTTCATCGCATATATCGTCAAATCTGAAATTCTTTTCATCTTCTTCAATACTGCAGTGAAAAACGATCTGTAAAAGAACATCTCCAAGCTCTTCACGAAGAAGAGCAGTATCTTTTAAATCAATAGCCTCGATAACCTCGCAAGCCTCTTCAATCATATCACTCTTAATAGATTCATGAGTCTGCTCCATGTCCCACGGACAACCGCCCTCGCCTCTTAAAAGCCTAACGACCTCAATAAGATCGTCTATACCATAATGATCCTTCTGCTGATATTCAACCACGTTAAACACTCCCAATATAAAAATCTGTAAAGGAACAAATTACCAGGATTTACCGTGTAAATCACGTTATGCCTATACTATAATACACCATATTACGTTAAAAAGCAACCCTATTCAGCAGTTTTTGTAAATAAAGTGTAAGATAACATAATTTGTATAAAGGCTTTGTTGATTTTGACTTATGTTCTGTCAACAAAACCGACCTTATGAAAGGCTTTTGACACTACTCTCTGTGAATATCTGAGAGCCTTTTCTGCGCCGTCTGTGTAGCACTGCTTTAAGAATGCCTTGTCTGCGCTGAGACGTGCAAATTCTGTACGTACAGGTTCGAGATGGTCAGCAACAGCTTCACCTACAGCGAGCTTGAAATCACCGTAGCCCTTGCCTGCGAATTCTCTTTCAACAGATGCTAAATCCTTGCCTGTTACTACAGAGTAAATTGTCATAAGATTGTTGATGCCGTCCTTGCCTTCACGATAGCAGACCTCTGCCTCGCTGTCTGTTACGGCACGCTTGAACTTTCTGATAATTGTATCCTTGTCATCGAGAATGAGAATGCATGCATTCGGATTTTCGTCTGACTTTGACATCTTCTTTGTAGGCTCCTGGAGTGACATTACCTTTGCACCTACTTCGTTGATATAAGGCTCAGGAAGTGTAAAGAAATCACCATAGCGCTGATTGAAACGCTGTGCAATGTTTCTTGCAAGCTCAAGATGCTGTTTCTGGTCGATACCGACAGGAACAAGGTCTGCATTGTATGCAAGAATATCAGCCGCCATAAGTGACGGATATGTAAATAAGCCTGCATTTACATCGTCAGGATGACGCTGACTCTTATCCTTGAACTGTGTCATTCTTGAAAGTTCACCGAACTGTGTGTTACAGCAGAGTAACCAGTTAAGCTCTGCATGAGTTTTTACATGGCTCTGAATGAAAAGAATTGACTTTTCGATATCAATTCCGCAAGCCATGAGAAGTGCATATGAATTGAGTCTAGTAAACCTGAACTTTTCATTCTCCTGTTTAACAGTGATTGCGTGCATATCAACAACGCAGTAGATACAGTTGTATTCTTCCTGTAATTTATCCCAGTTTCTTACAGCACCGATGTAATTGCCGAGAGTAAATGTACCTGTAGGCTGAATACCGCTGAAAATTAACTTTTTATCCATTTGTGAAAATGCTCCTTAAAATATGCTGAATATTGCTTACTTTGTAATGCCTGATGCGTCATCCTTAAGCTGACTGCTTCTTAATTCATTGAGAACATTCTGATAGAGTACATAGAATGTACGCATTTCAGGATAATCAGCAGGAATAACGCCTGCAGGGATTTCTGTTCTGTATACACCGCCCTTTGTGAGAAGGAAGATGTTGTGTGTTCTGTTCATAGGAAGGTCATACTGCTTTGTCTTTTTGCAGTTTTTGAGAATAACGCCTGCATTTGCAACGAGAGTGTGAGCCGCCTGAACGAGATTTCTGTAACGCTGTGATGCACCTGAGTACTCACCGCCGTTATTGAAATAAAGGTTAGCCGCACCGTTTACAAAGCAAACCATAGTTGCAAGAACTGTTGATGTAAGCGGAATATCAATAACAACTCCGAATACATCATCCTTTTTAAGCTTATTTCCGAAATACTGTGACGGGAAATTGATAGCCTGTCCTCTTGTCATTAAGTATTTCTGAGTAACATCATATCTGTCAGTTGATCTGTTTGGCATAATATTATTTTCCTTTCAAGTGTAATAAATTCAATTCTATACCTGTTTCATTCACAGGTTAATCAGCCTGTATATTACAGGCAGTTTTTTATACGGAACTGACGGGCGGACACACGGATCCGCCCCTGCTGTCGTTTTATCACAAGTCCGTATTTATAAAGTCGAGTGAAAGCAGACTGCTCTTTTCCTGCGAGTAACGAGCAAAGCAAGTGGGTGGCTCGCCAGCGGTGGTCTCCATACATCACAAATCCGTATTTAATAAAAACGAGCGAAAGCAGACTACTCTTTTCCTGCGAGTAACGAGCAAAGCGAGTGAGAGCGTGGTCAGCGGGCACAGGCTCTGTGCCGAGTGGGAGCATGGCTCGCCAGCGGTGGTCTCCATACATCACAAATCCGTATTTAATAAAAACGAGCGAAAGCAGACTACTCTTTTCCTGTGAGTAACGAGCAAAGCGAGTGGGAACGTGGCTCGCCAGCGGGGGCTCCCCGCTTAGTCGAACATTTCTCTTGTCATTCTGCTGAGTATTTCCATACCCTTCTTTATATTGTCGTTTGTCGGTGTGGAGTAGTTAAGTCTGAATGAATGGCTTGGATCATTCTCATTAATGTTGAATGAATTTCCCGGAACAACGGCAATCTTGTATTCCTGTACAGCTCTCCTGCAGAATTCGTTCATATCTGCATCATCAGGGAGTGTGCACCAGATGAAAAGTCCGCCCTCAGGCTTGATGTAGCTTATCGTCTTTGAGAAACCATTGTCTATATATGAACACATAAGCTCACACTTTTCTCTGTAGATATCACGGAGCTTGTTGAAATGCGCCTCTCTGTCAACAGTTGTCATGAAACGGTGTGAAACAACCTGTGCCCAGATGTTTGAATGAACGTCTGAAACCTGTTTGCAGACAACAATCTTCTGAATAATTTCAGATGGTGCAGAAACATAACCTGTTCTGAAACCTGATGAAATAAGCTTTGAGAATGTGCTTGAATAGATAACTCTTCCATCTGTATCAAGACTCTTGATTGTAGGAAGATTTGTACCTGCAAAACGAAGCTCGCCATACGGGTCATCCTCAAGAATGATAAAGTTGTATTTCTGAGCAAGCTCATATACTGCCTTTCTCTTTTCAAGAGACATTGTTCTGCCTGTAGGATTCTGGAAATTAGGAATAAGATAAAGGAGCTTAACCTTTTTGTCTGTCTTGAGAACATTTTCAAGAGCCTCAAGATTAATGCCGTCATCTTCCATTTCAATGCCCTTAAGATTTACGTTATATGAACGGAAAGCATTGAGTGAACCGATAAAGCTTGGTGATTCACAAAGAAGTGTATCGCCTTCATTGAGAAGAACCTTGCATGAAAGTTCATTAGCCTGCTGACCGCCTGATGTAATGATGAGATCATCAAACTCAGGGTGGAAACAGCCTTTTTCCTTCATCCAGCCTTTAAGAAATTCACGGAGCGGAGTATATCCCTCTGTAACGCTGTACTGGAGAGCGAGAATAGGGTCATTCTTTAATAAGTCAGCTGAAATTTCAGCAATAGCTTCCTTTGGGAAAGCCTCAGGAGCAGGATTTCCTGCGGCAAATGAAATAACCTCGGGGTCTGCTGTGAATTTAAGAATTTCACGGATAGCAGATGCACGAAGTGTATTTACCTTATCTGAAAAAATATATTCCATGATTAAATCGACCTTTCTGTGTAATCGGATAAAAATATCCACTCAAGGTAACACCGCACAAAGCACACCTTACGACTTTGTGCGGTGTTACCTTAACATTATACCACATATTTTTCATTTCTGCAACATATATTTTTGTGAAAATATATTTTTTATGCGGTGCGGTAACAACTATATAGTAATTTAAATTACTATCTGCCGCCGAAAAGTTTCCTTGTAACCCAACGGGCGCACACATAGTTGCGCCGCTGCAGATGTTTATTATTCTGCTGTTCACAATTTTTTAGTATTGGAGTGACTTATCTGAAAAAACAGAATTTTCTGAAAGGCTCGGTTATACTTATGCTTTCCGCCGTTATCTCAAAGTTTCTCGGCGCATTTTTCAAAATACCGCTCACAAATCTTCTCGGCGGTGTCGGTATGGGATATTTCAGCTGTGCCTACAGCATTTTCATGCCCGTATATGCACTAACTGTAACAGGTCTTACAACATCTGTTGCTCACATAACGGCAAAAAGCATCTCACGGGGCAATTATGCCGAAATAAAGCAAATCCGCCGTACTGCACTTGTTCTGTATTCACTTTTCGGCATTATCGGTATGCTTTTTATTATTTTGTCCGCTGTGCCGTTAAGCCGTTTTTCCGTCGGAGATACACAGGCTTACGGGGCTGTGATATTAATTGCTCCCACAGTTTTTTTCAGCTGTATAACTGCGGTTGAACGTGGTATTTATGAAGGTATGTGCAATATGTACCCCACAGCCGTTTCACAGATTATCGAAGGTATTGTTAAGGTGCTTTCGGGACTCGGTATGTGCCGTTATGCTGTAAAAAATCCAGAAATTATAACTCATTGGTTTCCGAATGTAACCGATATCCGTGCTGTAGGTGCAATGGGCGGTATACTCGGCGTAACGCTTTCGTCTGCGGTTTCGATGATATTTCTTGCTGTGCCTGTTCTTTTCAGACGGAGAAAAAACAGTTCCGTAAAAAGCAGTAAAAAAGACAGCAGAATAATTGCCCGTGAACTTACAGCAGTTGCTCTGCCGACAGGAATAAGTGCGCTGATTTCAAACATGACATCACTTATAGATATGTGGACAATCACAGCCTGTTTATCAGCCGCTGAATACAGTATTTCGGGAATTTCAGCAGACGAAATGCCTTATTTTGTCTATGGTTCTTTTTCGGGAATTGCCGTTACTGTATTTAATCTTGTGCCGTCCGTGACAAATATGCTCGGCAAGGGCACACTCACATGTGTAACTGATGCATATGAGAAAAAAGATGGTATTCTTCTGCGAAACAGCACAGTACAGGCGCTTTCAATGGCATTTGTAACAGCTTTGCCCTGTGCTGCGGGATTATATGTGCTTTCGGAAGAAGTTCTGAGTTTTCTTTTTCCTGTGCAGACAGATGAAACAGCAATATGCGTTGTACCATTAAAGCTGATGATGACAGGTATGGTATGTCTGTGTCTTTCCTATCCCCTTTTCAGCATGTTACAGGCTGTAGGCAAACCGACAGCACCGCTGAAAATAATGCTCACAGGTACTGCTGTAAAGCTGATTTGCAATCTTCTGCTTGTTTCAGAAAAAGGAATAAATGGTGCGGCAGTTTCAACATCTGTGTGCTATTTATTTGTCCTTGTATTGTCACTTGCTGTATATCTGCGCACAGTAAAAATCAAGCTGTGCGTTAAACCATTCATAAAAACTGCCTTTTCGGGTTTGGTATGCGGATTGACAGCATGGCTTACAGCTGAATATTCAAGACACCTTGGAATGTCGGACTTTGGTATAATTATATCATCTGCATTAACAGGAGGGATTGCTTATATTTCAATGCTTTTTGCATTGTTTGTGTCATGG
Organism: Ruminococcus sp.; assembly: GCA_024403965.1. Lineage (GTDB taxonomy): Bacteria > Bacillota > Clostridia > Oscillospirales > Ruminococcaceae > Ruminococcus. The sequence goes on along the minus strand of JAKSQU010000009.1, from coordinate 12,755 downwards.
TCAGTGAAAGGAAGTGTGCGTAAGGCGGAGTGATAATTGACTTTTTTCGGGTGTTGCCGTATATCTTTCTTTATTCTGCACATACTAATACCGCTCCGCAAGAGCAATAATCACGAGGTAATTATAATGAGCAGAAAGAAAAGAAAAATTCCTGTCACACCGCCCGAAAATTCAGAGCTTGAATACACTCTCCCTTCTGCATCAATGAGTGATATGACAGGGCTTATCCCTTCATCAGCAGATGACAGCGCAAAGCGTGACGCATACGACGATATTATTCCGTATATTCCACGCTCTGCAAAAAACAAAACATCATGACAAAACACCGCACAAGGCTTAATACTGCTTTTGTGCGGTGTTTTTCACTAAATCCCTTCATATAGTATCTTTAAATTGTAATTATATCCCAAAAATTAAAAAATCACTTTATTTTTCACTTAAAACATGGTATAATAAATTGTATTTAATTACATACAGTTGTTAAGAGGTGGAATATGAAAACAGGAGTGAAAATGATTGACATCGCTCAGAAACTCGGCGTGAGCGTTGTTACAGTTTCAAATGCTCTCGGCGGTCGTGACGGCGTCGGCGAAGAAATGAGAAAGAAAATCTGCGATACAGCAGACGAAATGGGATATATACCGTCTAATACAAAGAATGAACGCAGAAAGCATATTATTCAGAAGCTCGGCAAGAATGTCGGTATACTTACTGCTGAACGCTTTATCGGTGACAGAGGAACTTTTTACTGGGAGCTTACTGCAAATATCTCAAATAATCTTTCAAAGCTGAATATCTGCACTATCTATGAGTGCCTTAAAAATGAAAACGAAAATACGGGCAATCTTCCTAATATGATAAGCGAAAACAAGGTTGACGGTGTTATCGTTATCGGTCAGCTTCACAGAAATTATATTGATGTACTCAGCAGAATAGAAATTCCTTTGCTTTTCGTGGATTTCTATGACAGCAGATACAGCGTTGATTCCGTAAACTCAGACAGCTATAACGGCAGTTATATGCTTACTGATTACCTTGTAAAAATGGGACATAAAAAAATCGGCTTTATCGGTACACTCAATACAACAAGCAGTATAAATGACCGCTATCTCGGTTATCTCAAATGCATTATCGAAAATGACCTTGAACAGCGCAGGGACTGGCTTATTGATGACAGAGGCGGTGAATATTCTCTGCTTTATAATGATATTGATTTTCCGTCAGAAATGCCTACAGCCTTTGTCTGCAACTGTGATGAAACAGCATTCCGTGTAATTTCAGCACTTCGTTCAAAGGGTGTAAGAGTTCCCGAGGATATTTCTGTTGTAGGTTTTGACAATTACACAGTGTCGAATATATGCATTCCGACTATAACTACAGTTGAAGTTGACATAAAGAAAATGGCTGATGTTTCAGTTGAAATTATGGAAAAGAAACTGCTTGATACTGATTATTCAGAGGGACGCAGAGTTATCAGCGGTAATCTTATAATAAAAAACAGTGTACTTGACATAAGAACACATAATCAAGGGGAATAAATATCTATGTCTGAAAATACATTTATCAATAATTTCCGTTCACATCTGAAAACTGTAAATTCCCACAGACTACAGGTACTGAAACACTGCATTAAGGCAGGTATAATAAAAAGAGGTTTACTGCATGACCTTTCAAAATATTCACCTGCAGAATTCATTCCGGGTGTAAAACACTACCAGGGAACAAGAAGTCCGAATGAACGTGAACGGGAGCTTTACGGCTATTCTACAGCATGGATGCACCATAAAGGCAGAAACCGTCATCACTTTGAATACTGGAATGACTACAATCCTGTTACAAGACGTGTAGAGCCTGTGCCTATGCCCGATATATTTATATTCGAGATGTTCTGCGACAGAGTTGCGGCATCGAAAATATACAACAAGGATAACTATAACAACTCAATGCCGCTTGAATATTTTATGCGTGGAAAGCACAGAAGATTTATCCATAAGACAACATCAGCAAAAATAGAATTTCTTCTGAAAATGCTGAGTGAACACGGCGAAGACTACACATTCAGATATATACGCAGACAGGTGAAAATTCTGAAAGCTAAAGGGAAAATATAATGAGAAAAAAGGCAGTTCATTTTTCGTGAACTGCCTTTATTGATGTTTTGCCTTAAGGCAATACCGCACAATTAATGTGTGCGGATTGCGAAGTAAATTTTTTTGTCAGAGTGCATAAAAACGACGAAGGAATACTTTCGTATTTCAAGGAGTTTTTGTGTGCTATGACGGAAAAAGTTCAAGCAAGACACACACATAGCCGTCAGGCGGTAATTGTGCGGTGTTGCCTTAAAACTCTCCGTCTTCTTCTGTAAATTCAAACAAATCACCAGGCTGACAGCCGAGTGCATGACAAATTATATTCATTGTATCAAATCTGATACCCTTCATTTTTCCTGTTTTCAGATTGGAAAGATTTACATTTGTCATTCCGATTTTTTCGGCAAGTTCATTAAGCGACATTTTTCTGTCTGCCATTATCCTGTCAAGTCTGACAATTATAGCCATTTTATCACCGCCTTACGCAATAAGGTCATTGTCTTCCTGGAGTTTTCCGCCGTAGACAAAGACTTCTGATATTATACCTATAATTACACCAAGCAGTATCACAAGCAAATTCTGAGTGTCGAAATATATCACACGCATACTTGATATTTCTTCCGTAAACAAATCGGTCATTTCTTCTACAGGTCCTTTCGGAACAGAAATCAAATTAGGAACACAGCCGACTATCATAAGCAGTACAGCCATAATTCTGAGTTTGATTATAACCGATTTTGAAAACGGCTTTCCCTTTTTTCTGATTTCAAGGAATATTGAAATCAGCATTATGAGTTCAAGTATTATTGCAGCGGTATAAAGCATGTTTGTGATGTATTCGGGCATTCCGTTATTCAGAAATGACACAAGCATTGAAATTAAGTAAGCTGCTGCACCTGCGCAGAGTATTATTGATATTATCATATCTGCAAAGGTTCTTTTTTTAAGGTCTTTTGATAAATCGTTCATTTGTTTCTCTCCTTAATTTAAATTATAACTTTAATTTTTTAAAGTTTATCAGCTGATGTGCTTATTGTATCACATGGATAATGAAATGTCAACAACAATTAAAGTATCACTTTAAATATTTGTGATTTCGTACAACAAACACGCATAGTTGATAAATTCTAATAGTGCACCATGTACAATAAATTTATGCGTGATACATGACAAATATCTGTAACAAAGTATATCAGTCAGAGCGGTATTTTGTATCCGCTTTGAAACTTGACATTACAGTGCAGTTGTGGTATACTATATCTATCATTTAAATTAATAATAACCTTAACGGAGGAATAGAAAATGAGAAATTCAAAATTAACTGCACTTGCTGTTGCAGGTGTTATGGCAGCAGCATCACTTGTAAGCTGCGGACAGAGAAACACTGAAAGCAAAACTACTGAAACAGAACGTCCTACACAGGCTACAAATGTATATTCACAGGATTATGAAATCGGTGCAATCGAGCATAAGGCTGAAATCTCATCAGAGGTTGAAGCAAACGATACAGGCTATACACTTAATGCTGTATACACATATGATGTTAAAGAAGAAAATGTAAAGTATGTATATCTTGATGTTACAGTAAAGAACCCTACAGATGTTGAATATGAAATCAGCGTACTCAACAATTTCTACATACAGCTTACAGACGGACAGGAAGTTTATTCAAGCGTTCGCACACAGCTTTTCGGTATTTCAAACTTCAACAATTTCTTCTCAGATCCTTTCAAGATTCCTGCAAACGGAGAGTTTAACGGCATTGTCGGCGGATTTATCGTAGATCCTTCTGTTGATACATTCACAGTTGGTTTCTTCCCGACAAAGGATAATGAAAGAAATAAGGAAAATGTTGTTCTTATTGATGTAACACCTGACTTAATCAAGGACGGTACAGAGCTTTTAAAGTAATGAATTAATTTATCTGCTGAACAGGTTTGTCTTGTGACAGAATTTGAGTAATTAATGAAAATATAATATTTATAGAAAAGGACTGCATTGTGCAGTCCTTTTTAATAATCTGTAATCCGCAATATTTATGCAATAATATATATAAATTTGTCTTGTCAAAGTAACAAATGACATCAAACCTTAACAATTTTTTACCGCTTAGGTATGGACAAAAAGTACAAATTGTGATATACTAAAAATGAACTACCACAGCAAAAAACGTATGCTGTCTTTATCCGTTCGGGCCCGAACAGAAAGGAACTATTATGATTCATGAGAAATCATGCGGTGCTATCGTTTACCGCAAATTTCACGGCAATACAGAAATTCTGCTGATAAAGCATATCAACAGCGGTCACTGGTCTTTCCCAAAAGGACACGTCGAAAAAGGCGAAACAGAGGTCGAAACTGCTAAACGTGAAATTATGGAAGAAACTTCTATCGACGTAATTATTGACCCTACTTTCAGAGAAACTGTAACTTATTCTCCACGCAAGGATTCAATCAAGGTTGTTGTTTACTTCCTTGCAAAAGCAAGAAACTTCAATTTTGTTCCGCAGGAAAATGAAATCGCTGAAATAAAATGGGTTGATATCTCACACGCATCAAATATACTTTCGTACGAAAATGATAAAGTAATTGTATCCAAAGCTAAAAACGTAATAAAAGCAGGAGCGTAACAAAATGAAAAAAAGATTAATTGCATTACTCTTAGCCTGTATGCCTGTTCTTGCATCATGCGGAAACGGTGAAAAATCAGAAAAAATGTCTTTCACTGCATCAAATAATGCAGGTGTGGCTTATGACAATGCATCCTACAGTGAAGAATCTTTTGCCTATGAAAATGATGAAGCTGAACAGCTTTCAGATAATTCATCTTCTGATTCTTCATCAGCGGAAAAAAAGCAGAATGCATCAACAGACCTTATTCAGCGTGAAATGCTCGTTTATTCATGCACTATGAATATTGATGTGCTTGAATTTGAAAAGTCACTTGAACAATTCCGCACAGCTCTCGATCAGTATCAGGGATTTGTTGAGCTTGAAAAGTACACAGACGGCGGAAACAGCGGAAAATGGTACTACGAAGACGATGAAAAATGGAATTCATACGTTGCTACTGTAAGAGTGCCGAGCAGAGTTTATAATGATTTCTGCGATTCTGTTGCAAAGCTTGGTGACTTAAGAAACAAGAATGCGTCAGTTGAAAATATGAACAGTGAGTACTATGACCTTTCAACTACTCTCGAAATCTACGAGAAAAAAGAAGAAAGATATCTTGAAATGCTCAGTGATATTACTGACGATTCAAAGGCAATTGCACTTGAAGACAAGCTGACAGATATTCAGATTGAAATCGCAAAGCTGAAAACAAGAATGAAGAAAATTGAGTCTGATGTTGCGTATTCATATGTCTATGTGACAATCAACGAAGTAAAAGAATACAAGCCTGCACCAAAAGAACCTGTCAAAACGGACACATTCGGTCAGCGCTTAAAAAACACAATAAGTACAACATGGAAGTCATTTCTTATTTTCCTTGAAGAACTGCTGTTCTTCATCATCAGAGTTCTTCCTTATGTTGTAATAATCGGACTTATCGTGCTTGTAATCAGAATGATTATTAAGGGAATAAAAAAGACTGCAAAAAAGAAAAAGCCGTCACTCCCTGTTACACCGACAGAAGACAGCACAAATGCTGACGAGCAGAAGAAATAAAAAATAAAAGACTATCGCTTTGGATTATGGCGGTAGTCTTTTTTTAAAGATTACTTTATAACAAATGCAGGGGGCGGCTACCAGCCGCCCGAAAATTCACACAACACCACACGGGCGCGCCCCTACAGATTGGCTGAATATGGTTATTCTGTGTAGGGGCAGACCCGTGTGTCTGCCCGTAATATACATTGTAATCTAACGGGCGGCGAAACGCCGCCCCTACATTACAAGTCAGTATTTAATAAAGACGAGCGAAAGCAGTGAGTGTGAGCGTGGCTCGGCTGCGCCGCATTTTTTTATTAAGGCAATACCGCATAATTAATGTGTGAGTATTGCGAAGTAAATTTTTTTGTCAGAGTGCATAAAAACGACGCAGGAATGCTGTCGCATTTCAAGGAGTTTTTGTGTACTATGACGGAAAAAGTTCAAGCAAGACACACACATAGCCGTAAGGCGGTAATTGTGCGGTGTTGCCTTAATTATTTTTCTTCTTTTTTAATTTGATTATTTACTCTCCGCACACACCATGCACATACAACCGCACAGTATACTGCCGCAGTTACCCATGCCGACTGGTCTGTAAAGCAGATTGCGTCAAATCTGTATTTCGGTACAAAAAACATACACATTCCGATTCTTGCCGCCATTTCAATAAATCCCGAAAATATCGCAATTGACGAATATCCGAGTCCCTGTATCGTCATTCGGCATATATTGAGTATGCCAAGCACCCAGTAAAACATTCCAAGTCTGAAAAGATAACGCCCTGCCGCACTAAGCACTTCCGTTTCTTCGGGTTTAACGAACATAAGAGTAAGTGTCTGTCCGAAAAACATAAGAACAAGTCCGATTAATGCACCATATCCGACACCAAGCGAAACTCCTGTGAATATTCCCCTGCGTATTCGGTCTGTTTTCTTGGCACCGAGATTCTGTCCGCAGAATACTGAAACTCCTGTTGCAACTGCGTCAAACGGACACATGGCAAGCTGTTTGATTTTACTGCCTGCGGTAAATCCCGAAACATAAACATCACCGAGTCCGTTATTTGCTCTCTGCATTACCATTGTACCTATCGCAGTAATCGAAAACTGCAAACCCATCGGCACACCCATGATTATAAGTTCACGAAAAACAGACAGCTTGATTTTAAAGTCGTCTTTATTGAAATTCAGAATATCATATCTTTTTCTTGCGTATATGTAACAGGATATTCCGCTTACACACTGAGCCGTAATTGTTGCAAGTGCCGCACCGCTTACACCCAAAGGAATAACCGCAATGAAAAGCAAATCAAGGAATATATTGAGAACTGTTGACACCGCAAGGAAAATAAAAGGTGTACGGCTGTCACCGAGTGCTCTCATAATTCCGGCAACGAGATTGTAAAAAAGCGAAAACGGTATACCGAGAAACAGAATGAACAGATACTTATAAGCACCGTCATAAAAGGTTTCGGGAGTTGACATAAGCCGCAGAATACTGTGACAAAGCAGAGTTGTGGCAAGTGTCAGCACAACAGCGAATATTCCCGTAAGAATAAAGGAATGGAATATGCATTCACGGAGTCGTGCGAATTTCTGAGCACCGAAATGCTTAGCCACAGGAACACTGAAACCTGCACAGATACCCATGCAGAAACCAAGCACAAGAAACTGCACACTGCTTGACGCACCCACGCTTGAAAGAGCGCTTACACCGAGCAATTGCCCGACTATAGCGGAATCAATCATATTATAGGTCTGCTGTAAAAGATTACCAAGAAGAAGTGGCAGAGAAAATTTAAGAATCAGCTTAACAGTACTGCCTTCCGTCATACTGCCTGTCATATTTATCACCTTTCTTTTTTTGGTTTAGCTGTTATTATAACATATATTTAGAAAAATTGCAATGCCGAAATGCACTCCCAAAAGCATTTCCATATTTTGCAAATATATGTCGAACTATACAAAACAAAGCCGATAAAAAATTGTATTTCGTTAAACTGTAACATAGAGTAAGCATAAAACAGCATATTTATCATATATTTTATATATTGACATATATAAGCCATGAGAGTATAATAATAATCACAGCGCTGTAAAATTCAAGTTGGAAAAAGGAAGTTTTACTATGAAAAACATTAAGAAGATTTTAGCTTTACTCTCAGGTACAGCAATTTGTGCCGTATCAATGTTCAGCACAGCAGTAAGTGCAGACAGTACACTTACAAAGGACTACAAGTACACATACAGAGCAGTTCTTGAAAGTACAAAATCAAATCAGAACATCAGCGATATTGTATGGAGTTATTCATTCGCAAAGAGCGGAAACTATGTTCGTCCATTCGTAAAGGCACTTGTTTACGGCAGTAATCCGACAACAGGCGGTGCAGGTACAACCTACTATTCTGTCGGCTCAAACTACAAGGCTGACAAGCCGATAAACAGCGCAGTTCCGATTTTAACTGTTTCAGTTTACAGCTGTAAAAATACTATCAAAGAAGGCTCAAAGCTTATTAATGCAAAGAATACAAAAGGTCAGAGTGTAAGCGGTTTAAGATTTAAGGAAACATTCCTTGTAGGTGACCTTAACAATGACAAAACAGTTGACGGCAGAGATTATTCTTTGGTTTATGACAGAATTGACGTAAAGCACAATTACTCATATGACGCAAAATATGACATCAATAACGACGGAAAAATTTCATCTGCTGATTCCATTATGCACCATAAGTTCATCAGCGGTCAGCTTGACAGATTTGAAGCGTAAGCCTATTTTTATTCGCAGAATTAAACTCAGTATAAAATTTTGAATTAAAATTAAAAAACGGAGAGAACATCAAATCAGTTCTCTCCGTTATTTATCTCGGTTAATTGTTCTGAGATTTATTCTTATTGTAAATAACCATAAGACCTTTGAGCAAAAGCTCGTTGTCAAGGATAATGTCGTGTTTGCAGTGCGGAATAATAAGCTGTGCAAGACCGCCTGTGGCAACAACATTCAGCTTTTCACCCATTTCTTCTTCAAGTCGGTCAATAACACCGTCAATACTGCCTGCGGTGCTGTAGATGATACCGCTCTTCATACAGTCAACAGTGTTTCTGCCGATAACCTTTTTAGGTGCTTCAAGACTGATTTTTGGGAGCTGTGCTGTCTTGCCGATAAGTGAATCAAGCGAAACTCTTACACCCGGTATGATAAGTCCGCCGATACAGCACTTGTTTTTGTCAACTACTGTAATTGTTGTAGCTGTGCCCATATCAATAACTGCAAGCGGAAGCGGATAGTATGCAAGACCTGCAACAGAGTCAACAACAAGGTCACTGCCAAGCTGTGCCGGATTGTCAATCACAATGCTTAAACCTGTTTTGATTCCCGGTCCCACAATAAGTGAAGTCACACCGATGGTCTTGATAATAGCTTCGTTAACTGCGTTAGTTACCGACGGAACAACTGAAGAAATAATTGAGCCTTCAATTTCTTCGGGTTTGATATTGTTAAGTTCAAGAACATTTTTAATGGATACTGCGTATTCAAGAACTGTAGCTGTCTGATTAGTGGAAATTCTTTCAATGAAAAGAATTTTGTCATCCTTACAGCATCCTACAACAATATTTGTATTACCTATATCAACTGCAAACAACATAAATTTGTCCCCCTGTTATTAAGCTTTATTTTTCTTAACTGCTTTGAGAATCTGAACAATCGCACTGCTGAGAACAAGGTTGATAACGAGTTCAACCACGAAATTAAGACCTACGAAACCGAAAAGGAAATATGCACCGACATTTTCATATCCTGCACCTTCACCCCAGCTTTTGACAGTGTCAAGGAAGAAAAGCATACATCCGATAAGGAAAACACCTGTATTGACAACAGGACATACAATACCTGCCGTAACAACAGCGAGCTTATCGTTCTTTTCGAGAGCCTTGTAAACCACACTTGCCGCAAAGCCTGCGAGCATGCCCTTAAGCAGACAGGTGATAATAGTACCCGGCACGTTTATTGCAAGGAATGCCGCCGCATCAGTAAAGAGTACAACTGCACCGAACACAAAGCCGAGCCATGTGGCACTTTTCCAGCCGTAGAGCGCCGCACCGATAATAATCGGAGCGAGTACGAGTGTTATGGTAAACTGACCGAATTTAAGGCTGATTGCAAGTGACTGCAATACAATGATAATAGCCGTCAGTATACCTGTTCCTACAATTTTTCTTGTTTTTTCATTCATGATGAAAACCTCCTTAGTTATTATTCCCTTTCGGGATACAATACCGTATGGGTATATTATAGCATATTGTTTTTAGAATTTCAAGAAGAATTTGTTATTAAAATGGAATCAAAAATGTAATTGTAGGGGCGCCGTTTCGGCGCCCGTTTGGATGTTGTATGTATATTCGGGCGGCGAAACGCCGCCCCTACACGTCATTTTTCTTTATTTCTATAAATCTAAATCAAGCGTAACATCAATTGTATAATCGGGATATTTCTGCTTAACTTCATCACATACCTTTTCATAAATATGCTGTCCGTCGGGAGCGGCAAAATCTATGATAATATCAAAGCTGATTTTCTTTGATATTTCATCAAGGAAAAAGCCGTGAAACTGCAGTACGTTTTCATGTGACATAACTATTTTCCGTATATCATTGTGAACTGCTGACGCATGATTGTCATTCATGCACTTTGAATAAATACTTATTCCCGCAAGAATAACCCTGTGCTTTTCACGTACTGCATCACCGATATTTCGTTCAAGACGGTCAAGCTCACATATTGTGAGTGTATCGGGAATTTCAATATGCACCGAACCTATGAGAGTTTCTGGACCATAGCTGTGCAGTACAAGGTCATACACTCCGTATACTTCGTCAAATTCTGCGATAGTAGCACATATTTCGTCTGATATTGCTTTGTCTGTACGCTGTCCGATAATTGCGGAAAAGCTCTCTTTAAGTATGCTGAATCCCGATTTGATGATAATAAGTGAAATAACAGCACCAAGCCACGCTTCAAGGCTTACACCTGTGATTATATAAACAAGTGCGGCAATAAGTGTTGAAAAAGATACAACCGAGTCCATAAGTGCGTCTGTGCCCGATGCAGTAAGTGACGACGATGCGACTTTATCACCCATTTTTCTGTAGTAAAGACCAAGCAGAATTTTTACAGCTACCGCAACGGCAATTATCATAAGCGATACTGCTTTATATTCGGGTTTCATCGGATTTATTATTTTCTTTACCGACTCTGAAAGTGATGCTATACCTGCGTAGAGTACAAGAAATGCAATTAATACTGTACTTATATACTCAATTCTTCCATGACCATAGGGATGTTCCTTGTCGGGAGATTTGTTTGCAAGCTTTGTCCCGATAATGGTAATAAGCGACGACATTACATCACTTAAATTGTTTACCGAGTCAAGAATAATTGCAATTGATGAAGAAAGAAAGCCGATTACAGCCTTGAATGATGCAAGAAATACATTTGCAAGTATGCCGATAATACTTGTTCTTACAATAATTTTGTCCCTGTTCATATAAGTCACCTCTGAGTATATAATATCACTCATTTGATTAAAAGTAAACATTGTTTTGTAAGTATAAAATAACTGTTATTTCCATTGATTATACAGAAAGATTATGGTATAATCAAAGCGGAGGTTAATGCCATGAAGAAAAAAAGATTTCTGATACCGCTTATTATATGCGGTTTAATGATTATTGTGAATATTACGGCAAGATGTTCTGAAAAATTTTCTGATTTCTATGTGCTTAAAATATTCCCGTATATTTCAGCACCGCTTACACGTTTCAGCGCACTTTTTCCTTTTTCATTAGGTGAAATTCTGATATGCACAGGCATACTGCTTGTTTTAGTCGGTATTCCTTTATTCATAATACTTATCACAGTTATGAAAGGCAGACGGAAAAAGGTTCTGTCGGTTTATTTCTGCACAGTTCTGTGGATATTCACATACATATTATCAACCGAAACACTCAACTGCTTTGTTATGTATCAGTGTACACCGTTTTCGGAACGTTATTTTTCAGAAAGCGGTGAACACAATGACGAACAGCTTGAAAAACTCTATGCAATGCTTATTGACAAGGCAAATGAACTGTCAAAGGAAGTTCCGAGAGACAGCGAAAACCGCTTTTATCTGCAGTGTGACTACAAAGCTGAAGCGGTGAAAAGCATGAAGAATATCTCCGAAGATTACGAACAGCTTTCGGGATATTTTCCCAAAGCAAAGCCGATAAAATTTTCGTACTTTATGAGTCAGTCCAATCTTCTCGGAATATATTTTCCATTTTCAATGGAAGCAAATTACAATGCCGACGCAGTAGACTCTAATTATCCGTCAACAATATGCCATGAACTTGCACATCTCAAGGGAGTAATACAGGAAGACGAAGCGAATTTTATTTCATTCATTGCCAATATAAACAGTGATAATGCAGAATTCAGATATTCGGGATATCTCAATGCCCTTGAATATGTACATAATGAAATCTATCGTCAGAAGATAACTTCAGCATACAGCATTACTGACAGTATTTCAGACGAAGTATTGAATGACTGGTTCAGATTTGTTCCCGATAATTACTGGGAAGACAATAAGGAAAAAGAGATAATCTCAACAGAAGTTGTTGAAACAGTTTCAGACACAGCCATAGATGCAAATATTAAAATGAACGGCCGTGAAGACGGTATAAAAACATACAGCAGAGTTGTTGATTTACTGCTGGATTATTATTATAAGTAAAAAAATGCGGCGAAGCCGCCATCAACCGGAGTCCAGAGAGGTGTAGACCTCTCCGGCGGGAGGGTGCAAAGCCCTCCCTGAAAAGCAGTAAAGCGAACGCAGTAACGCTTTACGAAATGAACTGTTTTACTGCAAAAAGAAGAAAAAATCCGATACCCAAACGGGCGGAAACAAGGTTCGCCACTACATATAAATTCTCCTTAACCCATGAGCCGTATCTGAAAAAACAGATACGGCTC
>JAKSQU010000089.1 GCA_024403965.1 Ruminococcus sp. | reverse complement strand
TTTGATGATCAATATCGGCGCACAGAATATTCTGGGCGCCGATATATTAATTGGAAGTATGAGAATTTCTAATTATTCGCTGATTGTAGCCGGAAGCTTGTCAAAAAGCTTAAGAATATACATCTGAATTGCAAGTGCATCAGAGTTTGTTACACCGTTGCCGATGCTCTCACAGTCAGCTAATACCTTACCAGCTTCTGTCATATGTGTTTCATCTGTACCCTCTAAGCCATACTTTGAAGGGTTAGCAATGTACTGCATAATGAGTACTGCGTCTGCAAGGTTAACTGTACCATCAAGGTTAGCATCACCAACTAAACCGTCTGTAGGTGTAACCGGCTCTGTTGTTGTACCAGGCTCTACATCTGCTGCAACTTCCTTGTAGTCAGCAAGTTCAAGTGTCTCATCGTCTGCATACCAGATCTGAGCCTCACCCTGAGCAACACCCTTTGGAAGCTTGTCCATTGGAATTTCGATAACGAGTGTACCGTCTGCATCTGATGTCTTCTTGAATTCAACCTGATCCCAGTCATCACCGTTCATGAAACCAACGCAGCCTTCAACTGTACCAGACTTTTCGCCCTTGAATGTAACTACGAGCTTATAAGCTTCGTCGCCGGCATTTGTGAACTTAATCTTGTACTTCTTTGTCTTGTCAACTACAACATCATCGCCAAGCTCAGGAGCATCAAGAATTACAATCTGCTTGATAAGTGTAACCTTGTCTGTTCTTGCCTGCATATGAGCAATTGTGTCTGTTGACTCGCCCCATGCAGCAGGAAGCTGTGAATCAACGTGATAGTAAGCAACGCCGTTTTCATCATCAACTGTATATGCCTTTAATTCTGTCCAGTTGTCGTATCCGTCATCTGAGAAACAGAGTGTAGGGAGCATACCTTCGTATTCGATAGCAACTTCCTTGCCCTCAAGGTCTTCCCAAGCGATTACGCCGTCTCCGCCTGGAGTTGTGTTTTCAAATGTCTTTGACTTTGAAGCATCGATTTCGATAGCTTTATCAGCAGCTCTGAAAACCTTACCGTCTTCAAATGCCTGGTGTGAGAATGTTGGGAGATGTCTTTCACTGCCCCAAACAATTTTATCATCATTGATGATTTCCATCATCTTGTCAACAACAGGCTCTGAAACTTTGTTCCATTCAAGTGTTGTTCTGTTGAGATAACCGTGAGCTTCACCTGTAGGAACCTTTTCTTCAACAACGTTGTTATCCCAGAGTACACATGGAATACCATAAGCCTTAGCTGTTGAGATATACTGATCAGCCCAAGCAACTCTTGCTTCTGTGTTGTTGTAGTTTGATGTACCCATTTCACCGATGATAACAGGAATATCCTTGTCAAGGAATGTAGCACGGAGACCATCGAGCATACCGCCGAGATCCTTAGACCATGCAGCTGTAAATTCAGAGTGATCCTTGATACTAGGATTCATTGTGAAATCGTATGGTGAATAAGCGTGAATTGAAACTGCAAAATATTCATCTTCTGGAAGAACCATGTTTGTATACATCATAGCATCTGATGAAGCAGCATAGCTTGGGAACATGAGAAGACGTGTATCCTTGTATGGTGATTCAATGCTTCTTACTGTGTTTACAAAGTCAGCGTTGAGCTTGTTGAGTGTATCGTATTCTTCGTCAGAAATCGGATCCTGCCATGCGCCCCACTCGTGATCTGTGCCCTTAGCTCTTGGTTCGTTAAGACCTTCAAAAATAAGGTGCTGATCGTAGTCCTTGAATTCAGTAGCAATCTGAGTCCAGAATCTGATAAGACGTGCGCTCATTTCATCATAAGCTGTGCCGAGATCAGGTCTGTTAACCCATGATTCTTCGTGATGTACGTTAAGGATAGCGAACATACCTTCGTCGATAACATAGTCAACAACTTCGTGAACTCTTGCCATCCATTCAGGATCAATTGTATCGTTTTCATCGATTAAGTGCTGGAACCATGTAGTAGGAATTCTGATTGTGTTGAATCCCTTAGCCTTTACAGCCTGAATAAGTTCCTTTGTGATTACAGGGTTGCCCCACTGTGTTTCGCCTTCATCAGCAGGAACGAAATCAAGGAATTTTGTGATTTTGTTTCCGTTTTCATCCTTTAAAGGCTTACCGTCCTCACCGAGAACATCCTCACTTGAATGTGAATCAAGCTGGTTACCAAGGTTCCAGCCGATTGTCATAGCTTCTGTGATTTCAAAAGCTGTCATTACGTCATCAGCAGCATCTACATTAATGCTGAGTGGAGCAATTCTTAAAGAAGAAAGCATGCACATAGCAGCAGCAGAAATGCTGATAACTCTTTTTACGTTCTTTGAGTTAAACATAATTACCCTCCCAAGTATTTAAAAAATCTTTTTGTTAATTTCGGAAAGAACTCAGTGCAGTAAGTTCTTTCTTCATTTGACAACTTAATTTTATCACGGTGAACATAAAAAGTCAAGGGTTTTTGTGCAAAATGCTACAAAATCAGCGTAGAAATATATGCATATCTTTTAGTAAACTTGCATATCAGTTTTTAACTGTCGAGCCACAGTTTGTGAATAAAGTGTTACATAAATATATTTACAAATAATTAAAGTAAAAGAAAAAACAACAACTTGCTTTTAGATTTAATTTATAAACAAAATCATAAATATCAGCGGGGAGCCTGTTGAATATCTGTAGGGGTGGTGCCCTGCACCTTTGCAAGCCCCCTACAAATATACCCACATAAAAAAACAAAACGGAGAGAACTTTTTTATCATTCTCTCCGCCATTTTTACTTATAAAACAGTATACCCCTTATAGATATAGCCTGTTATTTCAAGACCGTTGTAGTAAACCTTAACGTAGAACCATTCGGGATTTGTATCATCAAGTATATTGAAGAAAAGTCCTGACGGAAGTTCGGCTAAAATGTTTTCATAGGTAGATGTATCGGGGGTGGTTCTTATTCTTAATCCACCGCTTTCTGTGTGTACATAGCCTATGCTGCTGCTTGTCTTTTTGAAATTTCTGTTATAATCATAGCCGTTTTCAATTGCTTTGTCAAGGCATGCCTTATAAAGTGCATCTGCGGTCATTTTGGAAGATGTTCCTTCATATACAGCTGATTTTTTGCTGATTAAACCGCCGTTTACATACTGATATGAAGTATATGTGCCGTCTGCATTTTCAAATGTAATTACGTCAGCACCGTTAAGCTTTTCAAGGTAACCGCTGCGGTTTTCCTTCATTGCTGTGAATGAATAGATATTGTATATCTCTGCTTTTTCGTAATTGATTACAGTTGTTGTTGAAACAGGAACTGTTGTCTGTACTGTTGTAGTTGCTGTGCATATTGTTGAAGTAGTAGTTGTTGTTTCTGTGTAGTCAAAGAATTCATATGCGCTGATTTTCCATTCATTGTTTTCAAGAGAGAATACAGCCTTGCCGTAACCGTTCATTGCATCACCTTCAACGGTAACAGCTGATATTTCTGTTGCTGTTGATGTTGTTATTTTTAAACCCTTTGACATATGGAACTGATAATATGAACGTGGTACATATTCTACATAAAGTCCACCGTCTGTTTCCTTGAAAACAGTTTTGCATTCTTCAAGGAGAGATTTCTGTAATTGTCCTGTACAGGTTGAATTTATCAGCTTTTCAACGTCAGCAACAGAAGAAAAATTCTTGTCTGTAACCTTTATATAGCCGTCAGTTACTTTTGTATTGTCGGCATATTTCGGTGCACCGCTCATTACTGCAAAGATGACGTTCATATCTTCCATTTTTAGTTCGGGAGAAAATGTAGTTACTGCTGTTGTGGTTGTCTGTGCTGTTGTGCTTGCCTTTGTAGTTGTAGCTGTTGCCTTTGTTGTAGTAGTTGCTGCCTTTGTTGTTGTAGTTGCTGTTGCTTTTGTTGTAGTTGCTGTTGCTTTTGTTGTAGTGGCAGTTGATTTTGTTGTTGTAGCTGCGGTATTATCCTTTGATGTAGTTGTTGTCTTTGGTGCTGTAGTGGTTGTTGTTGTCACTGTTGTGGTAGTTGTTGATGTAGTAGTAGTTGTTGTTGCTGTAGGATTGAGTGAATTCATATACTCTTCAAATGTGCCTGTCTGAGATACGGATGAAAGTGCATAGTAAGTAAGTACTGCTGATGCATCTGTTGCATCTACTACGCCGTCTTTGTTTACATCTGCAGCAGTTTTCTGTTCTTTTGTGAGAGTATCCTGTCCTACTGATGAGAGAGCATATGCTGAAAGAATTGCTGATGCATCTGTTGCATCAATAACTCCGTCATCGTTCATATCACCGAGTTTAACTTTTGAAATACAGTTTGCGTATACTGTAACAGTTTTTGAAACCTTGTCGGATTTTGTAATTTCCCATGCTGTATTGCATTCCTTGCCCGAAACTTCAAAGATGTAGGTGTATTCTGCAAAGCTGTCGGGATGGTCATTTGCATCTGCTACTTTAAATGACTTTTCATCATTTCCGTTGATGATGTCTGTGAATGTATCAGCCTGACCGCCGAAATCACAACTGCATAATGTTACGCTTAAATTGTAAATGCGGTAATCATCAGCTGTATTGTCACGGCCTTCAATATCAAAGGAATAGTCATTTCCGCCGTCGTATGTACCTGTATAATACGGAAATGCTTTTCCTTCGGGTGAGTCAAGAGTGATTTCTACATCAGCTGTAACACCATCGGGAATTCTAAGAGTTACTGTGCCGTTTACTTCATTTTTGTCAAACTGCGGAAATTCTGATTTCTGCTTTTCAGCCGCATTTACAGGCATAGATACAAGCATAAGTGCCGCAGTTGCTATTGATATTGTCTTGTTAATTTTCATTTAAAATCACCCTTTCAATTATACATTACTGAAACAGTAATGTCAGAAATATCTGTTTTTTCATCGTTCGGGATGTAAAGAGAAAATCCTCTGTCACTTGTTTCGCCTTCACGCTTAAGGAGTCTGTCTTCAAAGCAGTTGAATGCCTCATAAGAGTTTACACCAATTGTAATGAAGATTCTTATATCATCACTTTTTATGTAGTCGGGGATTTCTCCGAAAATGTGTGTGAATGAGCCGTTTGTTTCTGAATGAATTTCAGAGCCGTTTGCAACGTAAAGCTCCGCACCCATCGGAATTTCAGCCTTCGGTGCAGACATTACAGGAGCATATTTCTGTAAATTGCCTAAATTTCTCTCAACTATTTCTATTATGAGAGTTCTGTCGGAAAGTGTGCTTATATTGTACGGCACAGAGCGCAGAAACTCAGCCGACTCAAAGCATTCAGCCATATACGGAAGAATTGCCTCGCCGTATGAATCACGGAACATTGTGAGCTGACCATTTCCCTCAGAATTCTGAGTATTTATGGAAATATCGTCAAGACCTCTGAAATGTCCGAGATAGCTGTATTTAAACTCATAGTCATTATAAATCTGAGTATCCTTAGCCTTTTCTGACGGATAAATCATAGCCGCAATATCACCAAGGCGGTTATTTTCTGAATGCCATGATGTACCCGAAGAACAGCTTTCACGTCCGAGTTTATTCATAATACCGACGTGACCGACATAAGCACCGAGATTATTCCAGTGTGTATCGGTTTTATGGTAGAGCGGAATATTTGACTCTGCTGAGAGAAGAACATTCTTCATATCAAGGAAATATTCCCTGTCTGCGAGCTTTTCGGAAATTCTTTCAAGATTATCCTTACTTTCAGACGGGATATAGTTGAAAGGCATATTTTCGGGATAAACAGTATTCTTGTTTGGTGCTGAGAAAAATGTGAAATCAATATTGTTCTGTTCACAGTATTTTTCAACAAGGTCAAGATTATGACAGATATTGTTTATCGCTCTTTCGCTGAGAGTGTTTATATTGAGATAATCATCAGCAGTTTCACCATAGTAAAGCCATCCGTTTTTTCCGACTATAACATCACTGTTAGGCGATGTGCCGAGCAGTGCGGATTTCATTCTGCCGTCCGCTGTAACAAGGGGCTGACGGAATGCGAAATGCTCTGAAAAATAATCATCAAATTCCTTGAAAAAGCTGAAATTAAGACTGCCGTCTTCATTTTTGATGTGCGGCTTTTCGGCAAGCACACGCTTTTCCTTTGAGCTGTCGCCTTTAATAACAGGCATAAGCACTGATGGTATAAGGCATACACCCACAAACACCGCTGTATAAAGGCGGTACATAGTATTTTTATCCATATTGCCGCCTCCTCAGAATCTGAAATAAATAAACGGATTATAGCTTGCAGATGAAAGTGTGATAACGCAGATTAAAAAGAGTACAAATGATACCGCATATCCGCATATATCAGCCTTTTCAGCATACTTTCCGCTGCTGAGCTTTTCATTTGCCTTTCTGATAACAGGCATTGAAAAGACTACAGCCATAACAAGCATTACAATATACATAGGTGTAAGCTGCTGCATGAACATTGCTGTCTGTTCGCTGTTTCCGTTAGGCACGAACATTCTGCCGATAAATCTTACAGCGTCGGTAAGATTGTCTGCTCTGAAAAATACAAATGCAAGTATTGCGGCAAGCATTGTATAGATATGACGCAGAATTTTCGGCATTTTTTCTGTTCTGATGATTTTATATGACTCAAGAAGAAGAAACATGCCGTTTATAAGTCCCCACACGATAAAGTTGAGACTTGCGCCGTGCCACAGACCTGTGCAGAAGAAAACTATCAGCTTGTTAAGTGCTGTTCTTGTTTTGCCCTTGCGGTTTCCGCCGAGCGGAATATAGAGATATTCCTTGAACCATGTTGAAACGGAAATATGCCATCTTCTCCAGAATTCCTGCATACTCTGTGAGATATAAGGATAATTGAAGTTTTCTCTGAATTCAAAACCGAATACAGCGCCAAGACCTATTGCCATATCACTGTAACCGCTGAAATCAAAGTAAATCTGGAAAAGATATGAAACTGCACCAAGCCATGCAAGCGGAACTGAAAGCTTTGAAATATCAAGACCATAAACATAGTCAGCCGCAAGTGCCATAGTGTTTGCGATAATCAGCTTTTTTGAAAGACCGATTATAAATCTTCTTATGCCCCTTGCAGTTTTTTCGGGAGTGCATGAACGATTGTCAATCTGTTCTGCAATATCGTAGTATTTTACGATAGGACCTGCAATAAGCTGTGGGAAGAATGTAATATAAAGCGCAAGCTTATAGATTTTAGGCTGTATGTACTTTGGATTTTTGTATGCGTCTATAACATAGGACATAGCCTGGAATGTATAGAACGAAATACCTATAGGAAGTGCAATTTTAGGTACTGCGACGCTTACAAACGGGAGTTTGTTGAGCATTTCAGCACTGAATGCGGCATATTTGAAAATGCCGAGCATTATAAGATTTGCCGCAACGCTTACCGCAAGTACTCCTTTTCTTGCCTTGTTTTCGGGTTTCATGGCAAGACCGAAGAAATAGTTCATAAGAATTGATATCAGCATAAGCACTATAGCCTTTGGTTCACCGTAGGTATAGAATGCTATGCTGAATATCAGAAGAAGTACGTTTTTTGCAGTAACTGTCGGGATAATACGGTAAAATATGCAGACCGCTGTCAGAAAAATGAACAGGAATACGGGACTACTGAATACCAAGGTATTTCCCCCTTAATTAAACAGGAACATAAAGGCTGTATGAAGTTACAATGTCACCTTCGTATGTTACATCAAGCTCCATGCCGTCATTTGCAGAATAGAAGAACTGGTCGCCGCCTGCAGGCTCGCCTGTGCCGTAAGCTGCTTCAACATCAGCCTTTGTACTGCCGATACCGATACCCTTGTCAGTTTTAAGGTCTCCGCCCTTTACATCAATACTGTAGATGTAATCAGCACCGTCCATAAAGCAGTTGATTTCAACATCATCATACTTGTAAATCTTGATGTCCTTGCCGTTTGAAAGACATGACTGAGCAGTTTCAACTGAAACAGGTGTGCCGAGCTTTTCGATAACAGGAGCAGCATCCTTGAGAAGATTGTCAAAGCTGAATTCAACCTTTTCTTCAGGTGCCTGTGTCGGAGCATCTGTCGGAGCTTCTGTAGGAGCCTCAGTCGGTGCAGCTGTAGTTTCAGCAGCAGCCTCAGCAGCAGTTGTTTCTTCTTCAGCAGCAGTAGTTTCTGTTGTTTCAGTTGTAGTTTCTTCGTTTTCGCCTGTTGTAGTTGTTGTACCGTCACCAGTTGTAGTAACTGATGTAGTAGTTTCGCTGATTTTGAGTTCGATATTGTCGTCAGCAGTTTCAACCTTTCCGCATGATGTGATACCTGCCATGCAGATAAGTGATGTAAGCATAAGAGCTGTAAGCTTTAATTTCATTTTTATTTCTCCTTTGATTTTAGTGTAGGGGCGGCGTTTC
>JAKSQU010000088.1 GCA_024403965.1 Ruminococcus sp. | reverse complement strand
CTTAAAATTTTGTTTACTTCTTATTTTACTACATTTGTGTGGATTTGTCAAATGCGGGGGTAAAAAAACGGACTTCTACAGAAAATTTCCTGTGAAATCCGTTTCTTCATATTATAATTCGGGCAATTCTGTTAATATTTTCAAACAGTATTTCTGTATTGCAAGTGCATCGGCATTGGTTATTCCATTCACATTTCCTGTTACATCACCATTTGTCATTCCCTGTTTTGTTATATGTGTCGGGTCTGTGCCGTTTATTCCGTATTTATCGGGATTGGCAAGTGTCTGCATTATCAGTACTGCATCTGCCATATTTACTTCATCATCGCAGTTGGCATCGCCGTATATTACCTTGCTGTCACTTCCGAATACTTCAAGCAATTCTGCTATCTCAGACGTTTCTTCTGCTCCGTCTTTTGTTTTTAGCTTTACTGAATATATTCCGATACTTTCTTTATCTGCATTTTCTATTGTATAGCTTTCTCCTTGTGCATTCTCTATCTCTTTTCCGTCTTTAAGCCACTGATATTCTGTATCTTCAAGCATTGTTCTTACTGTTAATTCACAGCTATCACCTGTTTTAAGCCTTATATCCTTTTTCCCTGTGTATACTGTGATATCCGATGGTACTTTTATTTCCTTAACTCTAAGGTCACACATAGATTTCCATTCATTTGCACTGTCCTGTAAAACTACTCTCAGATTTTTTATCATGTCCTGTGGTTTTAGTCCGAATATTTCAAATGGAAGTCTGAATTCTACTGTGTTTCCATTCCATTTACATTCACAGCCGTTTCGGTCTTCGTGATTGAAATATACATATCCGTTTGATGCATAGTACATCCAGAAATATTCGTCTTCCTTCTGCGGATTGTTCAGCTGTATATTATAAACAGGTGCAGATGCGCTGTCGGGCATTGTCGCCATTACATACAGGTACTTTTCGTCTGCCTTTACCGACATTGTATATCCGCTTTCGTCTTCGGCTGTTATCATTTCATCTGTCCATTCACCGCTGAATGAAAGCTGTCCGTCAACTACTGTACGGCTGTTGCTTTTCCAGTAACTGTCAGTTTTTTCGCCTGTTCCGTTTTCTGTTATCTCATACATGAAATTATCTGTGCCGTGTGATGATGATTCACTTATTTCAACTGCTCCAAGAAGATTTGCTCCAAGTGAATAATTCCATGTATCTTCATTTGCGAAACGTATTGAGCGCAATGGCATTTCTTCCACTTCGTCCAAACAGTTTCCCATTGTCTCTTTTAAGTATACTTTCCACTTTCCGCTCTTTATACTGTCGGGGAGTTTGATTGTTAATTCACTGTCTGTTACAGTACATGAACGCCATTTATGACAATCAAGTTCTATAGGTGCTTTTATGTATTCTCCGTCACATTCAAGAATTATATATCCCTGTGTATGCGGTATCGGATTTGCAAAGCCTGTGTTCTCTACGCTGAATTTCAGCTTTAACTCTCCGCCCTGTTCGGTTTCTGCTGTCAGTTCTGATTTTCTTAATACAAATCTGTAGCCGAGATGGTCTCTGATAAACTGAAATACATCTTGTCCGTAATATGCTGAATTATCCACATCTGGCACATCATATTCACTGCTGAATGTGTATTCCTTATAAAACGGGAAAATATTGCTGTTTATATAGCTGAGATGTGTCTTGTACATTTCGGGAATTGCATTCTGCGGCAGATATGTTTCAAATTGTCTTGCAAAATCATGTGAACCCGAACATTCTCCGCCGTAGTAGGTTTCTTCTGAAACGGAACTGAGCCAGTCTGTTTCAAGTTCACGGTTCGAGTATGTTCCTAAATCGGAGTCACTGCCCATATATCCGTCATTAAACATTCCTACTCGTTTTGACAGTATTCTTCGTTCATTTTCATCGCCGCTTTCTTCTGCTTTTTTGTAAAGCTCTTCATCACACAGCTGTGAACGTTTTATTCCGCACCATTCTGCAAAGGTATCGGGAGTTCTTACTGTTACGGGAATACTTTCGGGTACTGCGTCAAGCAGTGTATCAAGAAGTCTTGCTTTGTATTCAACGGATGTATAGCGTCCGCCGTGCTGTTCGCCCCATTTTCCTACAAATCCCGATTCAACAAGTGCTATTATATCTTCATATTCTTCAAGAAGTCCGCTTTCCTTTATCTGCTGAATATGCTTTAAAACCTGTTCAAAGCTGAGCGGTTCGGGATTGGCATTTCCGAGTGCGTCATATCTGAAACGAAGTCCGACCATACAGCCGTTTTTCCGGCAGTTTTCAAGTGTCTGTTTCCATGAAGTGAAAAATGTTTCGTCAAGGTCATAGTCTTTGCCGTCTGTGTAGTTTCCGTCTTCATCAGTTTCGCCGTTTGTACCGCCCGAAAATGCACCTATATCTACGAAGAATAGCGCAAGACTTCCTGTGGGACTGTAAACAGGTGTTTTGTTCGGTG
Organism: Ruminococcus sp.; assembly: GCA_024403965.1. Lineage (GTDB taxonomy): Bacteria > Bacillota > Clostridia > Oscillospirales > Ruminococcaceae > Ruminococcus. The sequence goes on along the minus strand of JAKSQU010000088.1, from coordinate 5,939 downwards.
CACAGTTCGCCCATACTGTTGTTGTATATCCTGCACCTGGATTCTGTATCGTTCCGATATATTCGGTGTAATTTAATCCGCTGTCTGTTAGTTTTTCCGTCGGCTCTGCATTTGCTGTGAATATCGGAAATATCGGCAGTAATGCTGCGGCGGTGAGCATTGATGTTAGTTTTCTGAGAGGGTGGATTGGCATTTTTATTCAGCTCCTTAATAAGTATTATAATGATAATAATTCAATCATTCTTTCCAGTACTTTTTTTACATAGCCTTTTTCTGCTCTTTTCTCAAATGCTCCATTAGTAAAATAATCTTCCCTTAGCATATATGTAAGCAAACAACAGCATTTATGATAACCTGTTTCGTTTATTTTTTCAAAATCATTTTCAAAGCTATCAGAGACAAAGTTTGTATAATCATACTGCATATCACCTGTTTCTTCAAGCATACTATAATATGTTTTCACTCTTATGCTTTTTGATTCATATGCTTTTTTTACTATTTCAAGTTTGGCTTTATTATCCATTTTGATTCATAAACTCCATATTTTCAATGCATTTTTGCATAACCATTCTGCACGTTTTTCAATCTCATTTTCGTTCCATTCTTCTTTTTCAAGTGTTTCTCTTAGTGTAACAAGACCTGACGCACAAGCCTTTAAACCTTCTTTTCCGCTGCCTTTTCCTTCTTTTTTAGTTTTCCAGTCTGCATCACGAATAGATGAATTTAAGGCACTCGGTATTATAGCAAGATTTCCAAGCGTAAGAAGTTTTGAATCACGTTGTTTCTTCTTTTCTTCTTCTGCGCTGAACCCCCAGTTGTTTCTCCATTTTTTAGGCATAAGATGTTCAAGGCTGTATTCGTTAAATCCTAAAAGCACAACAGCACTGTTATGTGGTCTTATTTTGCTTTCTATCATATACAAAATGCCTTTAGTCTGTAAATTAGTAAGCTTTAGATTATTAAATCCGTTCTTAATATCATCATCAACGGGAACAGACAAGCTTGAATCATCATTTTTATTTAAATATTCAATCAAGCTTTCAGATGTTTTTATCTCATTAAGAATAAGTGATGTGAACAGATTTTTATAGTTTTGTGTAGATGCATGTGCTACCATTCTTCGCATTATGTAGCTTTCAATTATGCCATACATTTTATTTAAATCATCTTGATTTTCTGAATTCTTTGTTATATAAAGGACATATGGAATTAATGTTGTATTTTTCAAACCAAAAATCAGAATATTAAGTCTTTCAGATGAAAAATTTCCTGAAACACCCATATCACATATTTCAGGACTGAATAAGTCTCTGAAACAATCTGCGTATTCTTTTATTTTATTCAATACTATATTCTTATCATCATTACAATATTCACGAATAAAATGCTGATAAGATTGTGATATTTTATCGACTCTCAGATAAGAAATCTTGTCTTCTGTTTTTACATTAAACTTTTTATTCTGAAATAACTGCTGAAAATATGCATCAAAGAAAATATCTATCATTGCTCTCTTGTTTTTTCCAGTTTCTACTGTTCTTTCCCAGTATTCCTTTGATTCTTCATTATTTTCAAACACCATCTCCCATTTATTATGATATTCGTTTATTGTTTCTCTGCTGAAAAAATAGTTTTTCAGTAATTCTGATGTTGTCAGATTAATACCAAGTGAATTGATTGTATCAAAAATCTGCTGTTCATCTTCATTCTTATCAAGATTAATTCTTACAAAGAGTGCTTTACTTTTTATCTGTGTAAAGTTCATTCCATTAGGATTTATGTTCTCTATAAAATAATTGTAAGCATCTATTATTCTTTTCTTGCCTTTTTCAATTTCTATTTTATTCGGACTATCCATGTTAATAACTTGTTCAAACGATTCCAAATCATTTTTTCCAAGTCTTAAAGCTATTTCCTCGCCATTTATTCTGAACTGTGAATTAAATGCATCCGGTTGTCCCTGCAATAAACAAAGTGCTTTCATAAAAATCAAAAAAGTTGTTAATCTCTGCTGTCCGTCTACAACTGTATAACATGAATCAAACTCATCTTCATCTGACGGCTCTCTGCCAGCTTTTAAAATGATTGAGCCAAGAAAATGTGTTTTTTTACTTTTAACAACATATTCCATATCTTCAATAAGTCTTTGCCATAAATCTTTATCCCATACATACGCTCTCTGAAAAAAAGGAATCTCAACAAGTGTAGAATTATTAAATATATCAGAAATAGTAGCCTTATGTGCATCCATTTGTTTATCCTCACTTTATACAAAAATATATCTATATTATACAGCTTTAAACAATTTTTGTCAATTATTGTCTATAAAGCAAAAACCGCCAGCACTAAAAACAAGTGCTGACGGTTTCTATTATCAGTTAAGTGATGTTTCTGCTATTACTTCTACTTCTACAAGTACGCCCTTTGGAAGTGTCTTTACTGCTACACAGCTTCTTGCAGGAAGATTTGTAAAGTATTTTCCGTATACTTCGTTGAATGCCGCAAAATCATTCATGTCTGCAAGAAAACAGGTTGTCTTTACTGCCTTTTCATATGATGAACCTGCTGTGCTGAGTACTGCACCGAGATTCTTCATTACCTGTTCTGTCTGCTCTTCGATTGTTGTTGCTTCAACTGTATTTGTTAAAGGATTGATTGCTATCTGTCCGCTTGTATATACCATTCCCTTTGATACAATTGCCTGTGAGTATGGTCCTACTGCCGCAGGTGCTTTTTCTGTATGAATTTTTATCATTTCTTTATGCTCCTTTTTTCAGTCATTTGTTATTTTGAAACCGTTCTTTTTAAGAGTTTCCTTGATTTCATCGATATGCTCATAGTTTCTTGTTTCAAGCACTATTCTCAGATAACAGCCGTTTACTGCTGAACCTTCGTTTGCTCTCTCATGGTGGATTGATATTACATTTCCGCCAAGTTCGGCTATTATTCTTGAAACATCCATAAGCTGTCCCGGTTTGTCGATAAGCTCTATATTCAGTGTACAGTTTCTTCCTGTCATGAGAAGTCCTCTCTTGATTACTCGTGAGAGAATTGTTACATCTATATTTCCGCCTGAAAGCAGGCATACTACCTTTTTGCCCTTTACAGGAATTTTGTTGAACATTACTGCCGCAACAGGTACTGCGCCTGCACCCTCTGTTACAAGCTTCTGCTGTTCCATAAGTGCAAGAATTGCCGCTGATATTTCGTCATCGGTTACTGTTACAATGTCGTCAACATACTCGGATACTATTCTGAATGTGTTTTCTCCCGGTGCTTTTACTGCTATACCATCAGCTATTGTTGATACGCTTTCAAGCTTTCCGATTTTGCCGTCTTGTACTGATTTGAACATACTCGGTGCGCCTGCCGCCTGTACACCGTATACCTTTATCTTCGGATTGAGTGACTTTATTGCAAAAGCTACGCCCGAAATAAGTCCGCCGCCGCCGATTGGTACTACTACTGCGTCAAGGTCAGGTATCTGCTCGATAAGTTCAAGTCCGATTGTTCCCTGTCCTGCTATTACATTTTCGTCATCAAACGGATGTACAAATGTATAGCCGTATTCATCACGCTGACGAAGTGCCTCGGCATATGCGTCATCATACACGCCCTTTACAAGACATACCTCTGCACCGTAGCTTTTGGTCGCCTCAACCTTTGAAATTGGTGCACCGTCAGGTAAACAGATTATTGAACGTATTCCGTTTTTTGCCGCCGCAAGTGCAACTCCCTGTGCGTGATTTCCCGCAGAACAGGCTATTACACCCTTCGCCTTTTCTTCGTCAGAAAGACAGGACATCTTGTAATATGCGCCTCTTACCTTGAATGAACCTGTTATCTGAAGATTTTCTGTTTTCAGATATATCTCGGCTTCGGGATTTATCTTAGGAGCATGAATTACATCGGTTTCTCTTATTATCTGCTTTAAAACATATTTTGCATGATAAATTTTATCAAGTGTAAGCATTAATTAACCTTCTTTATATTAGTTTTCCACTTTATACTGTGTAATAAACTGCTTTGCTGTTCTCGGTGAACGTCCGTTGCCCGATGAGATTGCAAACTGCTCTGCTTTGAGCACAAGCTCCTCTTCGGGAAGATTTATTCCGTTCTTTCTCGCAAGGTCTGTTACAATTTCACCGTATTTCTTCTTGTCAGGACGACTGAAATTTACTCTGAGTCCGAAACGTGCTGAAAGTGACAGAAGTTCCTGCATTGTATCATTGCGGTGTACATCATCTCCGTCTCTTTCTGAAAAGCTTTCCCTTACAAGATGTCTGCGGTTGCTCGTAGCGTAAATTGCTATATTATCTGCTGATGCAGAAACTGAACCTTCAAGTGCGGCTTTAAGTGCTCCGAAACAGTCTTCGCCTGTTGTGAATGTAAGGTCATCTATGAAAATAATGAACTTGAGCGGATTTGAACTCAGTACATCTACAAGCATAGGTATATCCCTTAACTGTTCCTTGGTTATCTCTACAAGACGAAGTCCTCTGTCTGCAAATTCATTTACTACTGCTTTTACTGTTGATGACTTGCCTGTGCCTGCGTCACCATAGAGAAGTGCATTCTGTACTGATTTACCCTCTACAAGTGCAAGTGTATTGCTGATAACTTCGTTTCTCTCACGCTCATAGCCGAACAAATCACTCAGACGCTGTCCGTCAGGTGACTTGACAGGTACTATTTCTCCGTTACGGAGTATAAACATTCTGTCTGATGCGAATTTACCATAACCATATTTTGAAATATTGTCTGTACGGTTTCTGTATTCTTCTGCAAGATTTATGTCAGAGTTTTTCCACTCTGCAAGCTTTGTGGTGTTAAAAACCTCACACTGCAGATCATTCGGTGTCAGCTGTGAAAGTTCCTGAAATACTGAAAGCTCATTGCTGACGGCTTTTTCAATTATTTCATCAACTGCTGCGTTTTTGTCTGCCTTTGATCTGATATAGAAATTGTCATCTTCAAGAACCGCTTTTAATATATATGCACTCAGGTCTGTTCCGTGATTATAAAGCTTTGATACAAATTCAGAATAGCTTTTTATATCAAACATTTTCTCATTCTCCTGCTTTTCAAGAAAAGTCATGAGTGATGATATTACATCATCACTCAGAAGATTACGAAAAACAGCAAGTGAGCACATACCATTATAAATGTCTGTAAGCTTTTCACTTTTACTGCTCATTTATTATAACGCCTCGATTATTTTTTCTGTTATTTCTGTACAGCTGAGCGGTGTTCCCTCTGCATTGCCCATAAGGTCAGCTGTTCTCCAGCCTGCATTAAGAACCTTGTCAACTGCTGATTCAATCATTTCTGCCTCTGATAAAAGACCGAATGAATAACGGAGCATCATTGCTGCTGAAAGAATAGTTGCAATAGGATTTGCCTTGTTCTGTCCTGCAATATCAGGTGCTGAACCATGAATAGGCTCGTACATTCCTCTTGTTGTTGCACCCATAGATGCTGATGCGAGCATTCCGATTGAACCTGTTATCTGTGATGCCTCGTCTGAGAGAATGTCACCGAACATATTTGATGTTACGATTACATCAAACTGACCAGGATTTCTGACAAGCTGCATTGCTGCATTATCTACGAACATATCACTGTATTCAACCTCAGGATATTCTGCTGAAAGCTCGTGCATTGTCTTTCTCCAGAGTCTTGATGATTCAAGTACATTTGCCTTGTCTATGCTGCAGAGTTTTTTATTTCTCTTCATTGCTGACTCGAATGCTACTCGTCCGATACGCTCGATTTCTGTTACGCTGTATGCCTCAGTATCATATGCCTCCTGACCGTATTTGCCCTCACGGTATCCTCTGTCTCCAAAGTAAATGCCGCCTGTGAGTTCTCTTACTATCATAAGGTCAAAGCCTTCACCTACTATTCCATCTTTCAGCAGTGATGCTGCTCTGAGTGCT
>JAKSQU010000087.1 GCA_024403965.1 Ruminococcus sp. | reverse complement strand
AATAAGATTTTCATCGGAAAGCAGATTGAAATTGATGAAACCACATTTGCGAAGCGGCTGTCAAAACTTCGTGATGCTGCTAAGGTAGACGATGATAAGACAGCTATCAAGGCTATGCATGAAATGGTTCCTACATTTACTACTCCTGAAGAATTTAATAAAAAAGTTCTTTCTAAGGCATAAATCAGAATTATGTAAGAAAAGTGCGAAAAAGAGAATCCCTCCGACTTTCGTCGGAGGGATAAGTTTAAGCATCCATACCTATTATTTCTATATGTATAATATATTTTCTACAACCTTGTCACACCAAGTTTTTGTAATAATTCAGTTTCTGAAAGCTCCTGTTTTTTGCTTTCTTTTGCAGTAGATAGTGTAACCCCACGTTTGATGCCATGGTTGATTAAACGAAATATCTGATAAAGCCATGCAAGGGGAGTGAGCCATTTATGCTTATCAAGAGTTTTCCATGTTCTGCACCCTGTTTTCTGTAATTCTTTAAATCCATATATCGGATTGCGAAACCACCTGAGAACAGTTATAGTTGTTGAAAGTGTTGAATTCTTGCGCCCGAAATTACCATGTGTGAGAATATATTCCATTAATTCATCGCAAAGTGATTCGTCAGCACCATTGCACCATGTTGAATCAGATTCAAAGGATAAATACTTTCTGCACATTGCCGTTACAGCTATAGCCAGTGTTTTCATGCCTGTTTTTTCAACATATTCAACAAACGCTGTGTTCCAGAAATCATCCGAAAGATATTTTTCAACATAAAACATCCAGTCTATAATCTGCCTGAGACCAAGCCCACCGCCGATGTGCTGATTGATATGACCTAACAGCACAAGACCGTTTTCAAGTACAGGCAAAACAGCAATCTTATATCCACTCAACTCTGTAACTTCACGTCTGTCAATTCCATTATAAATGCATTGGTCAAGAAACGTATTTTGTTTCTTGTTTCTGCTTGTGGAAAAGTAATTGTGGAGCTCGATATGTATTCCCTTATCAGTGTTGAAAACTATATGCCTGTGATACTTTTCAACACTTTCAACTGTTGAATATCCTGCACTGCACATTATATGGAATGCCTTTTCAAATTCATCAGGCTTTACTATAATATCAATATCACCCATACATCTGTAAGCAGGTTCAGGGTAATTAACAGCCGCTGAAGAGCCTTTTAAAATTACGGACGGAATATTTGCATTATCCAGTACATCAAGTAATTTTTGCTGTTCAGACATCAGTATGTGGTAGGTTTGAATATTTTTAGCTGTCATCTGAATATATTTCGTTTTTTCAGTATGATTGATTTTTTCAAGATTAACATATTCAGATGGTAATGCAAAGACCGTTTGAGCAACCATCTCTTTTAAAATAATCTGCCAGCTGTCTGATTCAACAGGTTCTGATTTACGGCTGTGAAGAGAACTGCCGAGAAGATTAAGCATTATTTGATTTTCTTTTGTAATCATGTTGAATCCTTTTTTCATAATAACGTTTAAGGCGACACCGCATAATTATTGCAATGAAGATGCGCAGTCAGATTATTCCCAGTTGTCAGATATTTCAGCAATTTTCTTTTTTAAAGCAAGTTCAAGAGTGGAAAATGCTTTTGTAAAGCTGTCACGAATTAAAAGTATCATTTCATCAATGTCACTTTCATTATATATGTGGACAGATGTATTCCGCTTTTTCAACATCATCAGCCATACGGCAGAGTCATCAACAAAACCGTATTTATAGCCGAGCTGTAAAATCTCTCTTGGAGAACCTGTTTCAGCTTCATTAACACCATGCATTTTCAAAACTTCCTGTAACGCTTTCCATGCAAGCTCAAATGTAAGATTGAATTGCCCGATTACACCTGTTCTGTAGATTTCATTGCTTTCAGCAAGAGTAAAATCAGCATTTTTAAGTACAGCAAGGCAGTTCGAGAAATTATCAAGTTTTTTCATAAATAATTATTCCGTCCTTATCTAATTCCTGTTTCAGTTCGTCAGAAATACCGTTATTCAAATCTACGATATCAAAAGACAGCAGAGAATTAACATTTTCCTTAATATCAAAATAAAAAGAATCAAAATCTCCGCCCAAAACTGCAATATCAATATCACTTCTTTCGGTGTTAGTGCCTTTTGCTCTTGAACCGAACAAAATGACTTTTGAAACAGAATTCTTTTTTGCAAATGAAGATATTTCTTTTTCAACTCTTTCAGGAAGATTATACTTCAAATCAATTCACTCCCCGTATATATACTGCGGTTGACAGCGTATGTATAGTATACATATATTCTATCACAATAAGCGTTTTTAGTCAATATATAGAAGATTTCTAATTGCATAAGAAACTCTGAAATTCAATTGACATAATCCCTGTTTATATAGTATAATAATAATGATAACACAGCGACAGGTAAGTGGTATTTGGATGGAAATTATTGTTATTAGAACAGGAGCGAAAAATGCGATCTGATTATAAAAGTATTAAATCAAAAGTCATACTGAGATATGACAACAGAGTTGAAAAAGAATTTCCGAACGGTGAAAATCTTGAAATTGACAGCAGATATCTTATCGACTCTATAACGGCTGAAAATGATACGGTTGTTTTTAATCTGAAAGAAAAAGAGATTGAACGCAAGAAAACAGAAAATCAGCAGACTATTTCCATAGTTGATCTGCTTAAATTGTTTGGAAAGCATATTGTAATGCTGATAATTTTGTTTATTATAGGTGCATCATCTGCATTTGCGTATACAAAGTATTCTATGGATCCCGTATATTCATCGCATTTATCCATGTACGTTCAGACATATACAGACTTTACAACAGGTGTTGATTCTGAATTCAATATTATTGAGAGATCAAAGGAGCTTATCAATACATATATACAGGTACTGAAAGACGACGCTGTTATGATGGATTTAGGTCAGAGACTTATTGAAAAGTCAGACATGGCTGTACTGAAAGACAATTTCAAATTCAAAAGTGATCAGATTGTTCCGTCGTCTCTTTTATCGTGCATTTCTATCAACACAATTTCCGATACAAGTGCAATAAATATTTCTGCTACCACAAAGAATCCCGAACTTTCTGCGCTGATATGCAATGAGCTGAGTCAGATTGCAGATACCTATACTGATAAAGCAATAGGTGTAGGTGAAATCAAATGTATAGATACAGCAAGAATTTATGAAACTCCTGTAGGTCCGAGCAAGGTTAAAAATACAGCACTCGGCGGAATCGGTTTAACTGCACTTGCAATGTTTATCATATTTCTCATTGATTTCTTTGATGAAACAATTAAAAATCCGGACAAGCTTATTGATGTATACAATAAGCCTATTATCGGCAAGATTGATGGTTTTGTTTCGGCTAAGCATAAAAGAAAGACAACTGAACACATTTCATTATTAAGTGATAATCTTCCCGAAAGTGCAGTTGAAAGCAGTAAGGCAATGCGTACTAATGTGAATTATGCATTGTCCACATACGATAAGAAAACTATTGTAGTGTCAAGTGCAAATCCGAGTGAAGGCAAGTCAACAACTGCGGCAAATCTTGCCATTACCATTGCTGATGAAGGTAAAAGGGTTGTACTGATAGATGGCGATATGAGAAAACCTGTTCAGCATAATGTGTTCACACTGAAAAATGATAAAGGTCTTTCCACATTCCTTGCAAAGAAAGATAAGCTTGAAGAATGTATACAGCAGGCAGCAATTCCTACACTGAAAGTAATTACAAGCGGTCCTTTACCGCCTAATCCGTCAGAATTAATGAATTCTCCGCAGATGGAAAAGCTTATAGAAACATTAAGTGAAAACAATGATGTTATAATCATTGATTCACCGCCTGTAAATGTAGTTTCTGATTCACTGAATTTAAGTCCGCACGTTGCAGGTCTGTTAGCTGTAGTCAGAAAGAAAAGCACATTATTCAGCGATATTGATGAACTCTTTAAGAAAGCAAAACTTGCCAATATGAACATTGCAGGTTTTGTCGTTACAAGAGCGAATGAATGATTAGTTAAAAGAACGGCTTGTGCCGATATTCCTGAATATACTGAAACAAAAATTAAGGCGGTCATTGCGACCGCCTTTTCTATATCTATTTAGTATAATACAAGTATAAAGAAAATCTTCGTATAAGTCTGCATTCCAAAGCTGATAATTCAGTAGTAAATTAACAAAAAGGCATTGCATTTTCTGTCAAAATATGGTAAACTTAATCTAAGTAAATCATACGGATAATTTTGAGTCTATGTCGCAACAGCACATTGAAATATTCTGTTACTCTGAAAGAAGGGATTTATATGGCATTTGAAGAAAAGACAAATTTGAAAAATATGAAAAAACTCAAGACGTTAATGATGCTTTGCTATGCCGTCATTGTTGCAGTGGCAGTTCTAACGGTGTCTGTTCTTGCAGTACGGAAAACCGATCAGGTTCTTGAGAAAAAGGTAAGTACACTGACAACTGCTCTGAATGTTCAGATGGAGCTTAATCTGAACAACTATCTGCACCGCATGGAAACAATCGGAACACTTGCTTTTGCAGAAGAACAGACATACACCTATGATGCAACAGATCCCGATAATGACGAATATGAAGCAACAATAACGGAAACTGCAATCCGTGATAAGCTGTACAGCCTTTGTATTATGGAAAACTTTGTGGACTACGGCGTTGTTTACCGCAACAATCATCGTGTCGGAAAGATTTCAAACGGAACAGTTGATTTGTTTGGCGAAAGAATGTTTCAGGATCTTGAAGCAATGATTACAAGACCACGAACAAACGACGGATGGGCTGCGGGTTATCAGGATAATTTCAACCGAATTTACTATGTAAAGCGTATTCATGAAAATGCACTGCTTGTAATCTCATTCTATACCGCAGAACTAAAGTCAGTATTCGATAATCCGGAGATAATGAAGGATATGTCAATACGTCTTACTGACGGAAACTATAATATTCTATATTCATCGGAAGCGGATGAACTTGGACTTCCATTATCAGAAGATCTTGTTTCAAGAGTAGCAGACCGCAATTCTGTTACAGTACTTGATAAAGAATATCTTGTTACTGTCAATTCAAGCAATGATAACTGGTTTGTTATCTGCTCTGTACCTACAAAAATTATTCTGAAAGAGAAAAACGTCATTCAGCTGTTTATATATATGATTGCCGCTGTAGCCGCAATTCTTGCCGCAGTAATCGGAGCTGTTCTCTATGTCAAGCTTACAAAGCCGATTGAACAGTTCGTTGCAAAGCTTGATACAAAGGCTCATATCGATCAGCTTACAGGAATTCTGAACAAGCGTTCATTTGAAGAATATACTGAAAATCGCCTTAATGCGTCATTGCCGATTGAACATCACGCTCTGATTATTCTTGACCTTGATAATTTCAAGGGTGTAAACGATACACTTGGTCATGCTGCAGGCGATCAGGTTCTTGCAAATGTAGGCGGTATTCTGCGAGCTACATTCTCTACAGAAGATTATCTCGGAAGAATCGGCGGAGATGAATTCTGCGTCTTTCTGAATCTGCATCCCGATGACGGTACAGACTATAAGGATTTTGTAATCAGTAAATGTGAAGCACTCTGTCAGGCATTCCACAATAACTATACAGGTGAAGACCATAACTTTAAAATCTCTGCAAGTATCGGTGTTTCCATTTTCCCGGAATGCGGTGAAGATTTTAATACATTATATCATTCTGCTGACAAGGCTCTGTATAAGTCTAAAAAGAGCGGAAAGGATACTTATACTATATTCGCAGACATGACGGAGAAAGGAGAAGAAAACTAATGAAAGCTGTAAAAATGATGGCAGTTTCTGCTGTACTTTCACTTATATGTACAAGCTGTAGCAGTGCACCTGTGATAACTGAACAACAGCAGCAGGTAGAAATTTCTCTCTCCTGGTGGGGGAATGACAGCCGACACGAATATACCCTTGCAGGTGTTGAAGCATTTGAAAAGCTGCATCCGGATATCCGTGTAAACTGCAGTTATTCCGAATGGTCAGGTTACGAGTCACGCAGCCGTGTACAGATGGTTTCTGATACAGAAGCAGATGTAATGCAGATAAATTTCGGATGGCTGTCAGAGTATTCTGCTGACGGCAGCGGCTACTATGATTTGGAAAAGGTTTCGGATGTGATTGATTTATCTTCATATTCAGATGAAATGCTTGAATATGGACGAAAAAACGGAATACTGAACGCTGTGCCGATTGCAATGAATGCAGAAACGGTATACATCAACAGCTCGATTTATCAGAAATATAATCTCGCTGTTCCGAAACACTGGGATGATTTCATTGACGCCGCAAGGGTAATGCGCAAAGACGGCGTTTATCCTATAGCAGGTGCGGAAAAATCAATCTGGCTTTTCACTATCAGTTATGCTGAACAGAAGACAGGAAAGAGTTTTCTCAAAGACGACGGCAGTTTAAATTTCAGCGTGAATGATTTACAGATTATGCTGGAATTCCACAAGAGAATGATTGATGAAAAGGTATATCCGCAGGTTAAGGATTTTTCACGAACCTGTATTGAAAACGGCACATATGCAGGTGCAGTGGCATGGGTAAGTGATGCTGTCAATTACTTCAAGGATGTTCAGCAGCAAGGCACTGTAATTGAAGTGGCGCCCTACACAACAGTAGAAGGCATGGAACCTGGAGAAGGCTGGTATGCAAAGCCGGCTACAATGTATGCAATCAGCCGAAATACAGAGCATCCTAAGGAATCTGCAATGCTGCTTGATTTTCTGCTGAACAGCTCGGAAATGACAGTTTTGCAGGGTGTGGAAAAGGGAATACCCCTTAGCACAACAGCACGTGAAACTCTTGACAGAGAAAATATGTTACAGGGAATACAGTATAATGCTTCACTCTGTATGGAACAAAATACAGAACTCAATCAGATGAATTCGTTTATCGAGAATGATTCTCTGATTAAAAAGTATACAGAAGCCTGCAATCTCGTTGTTTTTGACAAGGCAACACCCGAACAGGCGGCTGCAAAGCTGTATGCTGATATCAAGGGGAAATAGAGACTTTTGGGTATGATATACATTTTGCATTCTTAGTTCTTTTGACGTTGTTTATATGGTTCAGAAAAATTACGGAGATTTTATAAATGAATAATGAAATAAGAATTGAAACTGACAGACTCTTACTCAGACCCCTTATGATAAGTGATGCGGAAGATGTGTTTGAGTGGACCGGAGATGCTGTTGTAAACAGATATATGCCCTATCCCCTTTATACTGATTCAGATGATGTCAGAAAATGGATAGCATCCTTAAAAGCTGAAAAATTTGAATTTGCATTCGTTCTGAAATCTGAAAACAAGGTAATCGGTTCAGGTTCTGTTCATGCTGTTGATGATGACGGAGTATATGAACTTGGTTACAATTTCAACAGAAAATACTGGAATAATGGCTATGCCACCGAGACGGCAAAAGCAATGATTAAATGGGCACATGATGAACTTGGAGTACATAATTTCAAAGCCTGTCATGCAAACGCAAATACGGCATCGGGAAATGTTCTGAAAAAATGCGGATTTGAATTTACAGAATTCGGACAGTATTCAAGATACGACGGCAGTGAAACATTTGATGCAAGCTTTTACAGACTTCATATAGAATAGTATAAACTAAATTCTGCATTTCAGCATATATTTTTCAATTAAAAAATCCTGTCAGAACTGATGATATATATCTGCTCTGACAGGATTTTATTTATTCTCAACTTAGATAATACAGGGAATTATTGGCACTTTGGTGATGATACTTTAGGTATAATCGCTCAGTCTATCGGCTATATTTCGCATAGAATTAATGAATCTTAAATCAGGTGTCAATGAAATTGGCAGTGAGTCGTTTTCACGAATACGCATAGTGCGTCTTATTTCCTTAGGAATAACAACCCGCCCAAGATCATCAATTCTTCTAACTATACCAGTAGCCTTCATATATATAAACCTCCGTGTATTCAGTCAGACAAAGTCTGTGTTCATATTGTCTGAAAAATATCCGATTTTATACATAATTTGATTTTTTATGTGATGAAATGTTATATTATATGGGGGATTTATAATTCGTATAATTGTTATTTCGGGAACAACAAAGAGTTATATGTTATGGCATAAATTTTTCTCTTTTTCAAGTATGGAGACAGCAGTAAATGTAAAAGTTACTTGTAATCTATTTTATTCTGTGTACAATATAAAACATCAATTTCATTATGTATCTTTTTGGAACATAGAACAGTGGTTTTACAGATTGTGAAAAGCAAACCCGCTTAATTCGACTTCATGAACTAATAATTTTACTGCAACCTAACCACTGTTAGTTCAGTATTAAGATTGTTAAGATTGATTTGCTGATAATCGACGAGCTCAGTTACCTTACTTTCAACAGATATC
>JAKSQU010000086.1 GCA_024403965.1 Ruminococcus sp. | reverse complement strand
AAAAAATTTACTTCGCAATACTCACACATTAATTATGCGGTATTGCCTTAAAATTCAAAATTATAGTGAAAGACAAATATAGTATGTCATTCACTATAATTAATTATAACGGAATAACATAAATATGTCAATAGAAACAAAATGTCACATAAATACTGTTATTTGAAATAAAAGATAATATATCATAAATATGATTTAATAGTGCATAAAACATTGTTGACTTAAAATAGTATAGGTGATATACTTAAAATATATAGAAATGCTGTATGACAGCATATATTATAAATGGAGGAGAATTGATATGAATTTTAAGAAAATAGTCAGTGGAATTACATCAGCTGTACTCTCTCTCTCAGTTTTTGCAGGTATGAACAGTATGACACCGCAAAATACATATGCGGCACAGGGAAACTGGAAATTTGATTTTGGCGGCAACGGTACAGCATCAGGTTTCACAGGAGTATCAGCGGCTGATGGTTACAATGCATCAAAAGGATATGGTTTTGCACAGACCTACAATGTATCCAACGTAAGTGCAGGCGGAAGCGGCGCAAACAGTGATGCTGTAAAATTCAACAGCGGAGACAGCGGCAATACATTCAATGTTGATTTACCTAAAGGACTCTATCAGGTAACAGTTACAACGGGAAACAGTCCGAGAACAACAATTAATATTGAAGGAATGCCGCAGATGATAAATCTCACAGGAAACAATGCAGTAGAAAGCATACAGATTCCTGTTACAGACGGTCAGCTGAGTATACAGGCAGTTGCAGGTATGTCTAATCGTGAGTATTCAATTTCGGCACTTGAAATTACGCAGCTTAATACAACAGGTGAATCAAGACCTACAATATGGATATGCGGTGACTCAACTGTTGCAAATTACTACAATACAGGCGATGTATCTCAGCATGGTTGGGGACAGTTCCTTGGAAACTATGTAGACAAGAGTATCTACGAAATCAGAAATCTTGCTGCAAGCGGACAGTTTGCAAAAGGATTTGTAGATGCAGGTCAGTTCAAGCCGGTTGAATATTATGGAAAATCAGGAGATACATATTTAATTGCAATAGGTATTAATGATACAAACAAGAATTATACAACAGAAGAAGAATATATTGCAACAGTAACCGATATGGTTAAAAAAGCAAAAGCGAAGGGGATAAACGTTATTCTTGTAAAGCAGCAGGGAAGACGCTCAGACCTTACAAGAAGTCCGCTGTTAAATGGCAGATGGTTCGGCGGAGACCTTGATAATATAGGTCAGGCACAGAATGTTCCGGTAATTGACCTTTTCACACCATGGCAGAATTTTGGCTTATCAGTAGGCTACGACGGCATGGCAAGTTATTATGCAACACAGGCAAATGGTTCAGAAGATGATTTACACCAGAGTAAAAAAGGTGCATTGAAACTTGCTGAAATCATGAGTGGTCTGCTTGATACAAAGGCTTCATCTCCTATAGCGCCGGAGGCAGAAGTAAGCTTTATGCTCAAAAATAAGAACAGCGGTCTTTACCTTGAAGTTGCTGATGGAAAGGCTGAAAATGGTGCGAATGTTCAGCAGTGGGGAGCATCATCTCCGTCTGCTCATAATACATGGACTTTCAGACAGGCAACAGGTGATTACTACTACATTTGCTCAAATCTTGATGACGGAAACAAGTATTTTCTTTACGTTGACAATGGAAGCCGAGAAAACGGCGGAAATATAGTAATTGCCGAGAAGAACGGATACAGTGACCAGTTCTTCAAAATTATGGATAATGGTGATGATACAGTTACAATTCTTACAAGAGCATCAAGAGATGCGTGTGCAGTTGAAGTAGGAAGTGCTAAAACTGATAATGGTGCAAACGTTCAGCAGTGGGAAAAGAATAATCACAATTGTCAGAAATGGATAATGGAAAAGGTTGATTATTCAGCACAGCAGACTACTACAGCAGAGCCTACAACTACCACCACAACAGAAATAACAACATCAGAAATAGTAACAACAGCAATCGAAACTAAACCATCAGCAAAAGTTCTTTTAGGAGACGCAAACTGCGATGGTGAAATTAATATGGCTGATGCAGTATTAATTATGCAGGCTTTAGCAAATCCTGACAAATATGGTCTTAACAAACAACCATACGGCATTACTCAGCAGGGATATATCAATGCTGATGTAACAGGTGATAACGATGGTATGACAGGTGCAGATGCACTTGCAATCCAGAGATACTGTCTCAAGCTTGAAGATCTTCCTGTTTATGTTGAGCCGATTGAAACAACAGTATCAACTACAGAAACAACTGAAACTACAACCACAGTTACATTGCCGTCAAAGTACTATGCAATTGATCAGAAGTGGGATTATGGTATTACAGAAACAGTAAATACAGGATATACTAATCCAAATGGCTATTTAAATCTTGATAACACCCTTGGGAGCAGTGTTGAATTTAATGTAGATGTTGCATCTAAGGGAAATTACATGACACATATCAGATTTGCAAATGGTTCAGCAAATGACAGACAAATGTATGTATATGTAAACGGCAATAAGAATGATTACTGGTTACAGTCATTTACATCAACAAGTGCATGGGATGAATGGACAGAATTCGGCATTGTACTTCCGCTTGAGAGCGGAAAGAACACAATCAGATTTGAATCAGCAACAACCGAAGGCGGACCAAATCTTGATTATATAGAACTTATCCTTACAGACGAACCTTACGCAGAAACTTATCAGCCTCAGCAGACACCTGTTGTAACTCCGACAGGAAATCATACACTCTATATAGCAGGCCACTCAACAGTACAGAGTTATCGTGCACAGTATGCACCGCAGCAGGGATGGGGCTACTATTTACAGAATTATTTTAATAATAATATTACTGTTTCAAACCAGTCAATTGCCGGAAGAAGTTCAAAGAAATTCTATGATGAAGGCAGATGGAAGACGATTGCAGACAGTCTTAAAGAAGGCGATTTTGTAATGATTCAGTTTGCAATCAATGATGCAGGAACATCTAATGCAGACAGATATGCACCTGTAGGAAACAATGTTGACAACCCTTCACAGGGAACATATGAATGGTACATGACACAGTTTATAAAGGATAGTCTTGCAAAGGGCGCAACACCTATACTTGTTACTACAACAATAGGAATGAAGGCTTATTCAGGCGGAAAATTCGTAAACAGCTACACAAATTACTGTGATGCATGCAAAAAGCTTGCATCAAAATATAAAATACCATGTATCGACCTTAATACAATCATGGTAAATCACTACAATTCAGTAGGTTATAATACCGCTATTAAATATCATCTTATGGGAGTTGTGGAAGGCTCTACAGATGGTACACATTTCTCAGAACAGGGCGCAGATATAGTTGCCGGTCTTGTAGCAGGCGATGTAAGAAATCAGAAGATTACAGGACTTTATGAGAATTTAAAATAATTAACTGCAATGGAAATGCTTTGTGGAAGGAGCATATTCCGTAAATTCGGTCTGTATATTGAAAAGATATGCAGAAATAATTAAAAAGACAAAACGTATCATGCAATGGCTTATTGCATGATACGTTGTAAAATAAGGTGTTTGGAGAATATATTATGAGGAAATCAATTACTACTGCACTTGCATTTATTATTATTGCATCTGCATTCGGACAAACTGCATCCGCCGCACAGGTATATACTGCGGATGACCTTGTAGGACTTGCTGATTCACTTCTCGGAAAAACAAATCTTACAGATTCACAGGACATAAACGGTGACGGAGAAGTAAATGTTTTCGATCTTATCGAAATGCGAAAAGCATTAAATGAGACGGGCGGAGAACTTACAGAAAAGACAGTACAGGCTACAGAAAAGTATACAAAATTTATCGGCAGAAACTATGTGAATGATGGAATTACATGGCTTGTTCACAGCGGAAGTGCTGTTGAATTCAAAGTCAGCGGAAAATCTGCACAAATTGAACTTGCAGGTGATGACAGTATAAACAGCGAAGAGAAGTATCGTCCCAGATTTGCAGTAATAGTAGACGATGAGATTATTCTTGATGACTTAATGAGTGAAAAATCAAGAACGGTTGAACTTTTCAGCGGAACAGTTAATCGTAATGCTGTAGTAAAGGTAATTCACTTATCAGAAGCTAATAATGGTGCAATAGGAGTGAAGAAGATAACAGTAAACTCTGAATCGTCAACACCTGTTTCACCTACACCTGAAAAAGATTTAAGAATAGAGTTTATAGGTGACTCTATTACCTGTGCATATGGTGTAGAAGGCAAGAATGCATATGAGAATTTCAAAACATCTACTGAAAACTTTATGAAATCATATGCATATCTTACAGCACAGAAACTAAATGCTGAATACAGTTCTGTAAGCTATAGCGGATTTGGTATTATTTCGGGGTATTCTTCTGACGGAAATAAAAATACTGACTCACTCGTACCGCCGATATATGAAAATATCGGTAAGTATAACGGATATGATAAGCCATGGAATTTTGAATCCAAGCCTAATGATGTAGTAGTAATTAATCTTGGTACAAATGATTCAAGCTATACAGGTACAGACGAAGACAAAATGACAGATTATCAGAATGAATATACAAAATTCCTTGCGGTAATCAGAAAGAACAATCCTGATGCATATATTATCTGTACTCTTGGAACAATGGGCGGAGAAGATTTGTATCCGTACATTGAGAATGCTGTTAAAGAATATTCATCAGAAAGCGGAGATAAAAAAGTCAGCTGTTATAAGTCAGTTGTACAGAATAGTCAGGCAGACGGAATTGGTTCAGACTGGCATCCGTCAGCAGTTACACAGCAGAAGAGTGCATATGTACTGGCAGATAAAATATGCGGTGTTCTTGGAATTGAGTCAGACCAGATAGGACTTGATGTAGCCGCAGATGCAGCGTATGATATTGAAATCAACAAGGAATCAGGTGCAAATGCAGCAACTTATTTCTCTGATTTTGACAAATCGTACTGGATTAATATGGTAAGCGGTGGAACAAAATCTGAAGATATCTGTGCAGTAGTTTCCGGAATTGAACTCAGAAAAGGCGGAAAATACAGATTATCATTTAATATGACCACAGATAAAGGCAAGGAAATACCAATTTCTATTCGCAGTAAATCGGATAAATCAAAGATATATTTCAGTGATACATTCATAGGTGACGGAGAAAAAGCACCATTTGAAGTTGAATTTACATCTGACTATTCAGATAAGGAATCCGAACTTGTTTTTGAAGTAGGCGGAAAAGATTATTATAACGTAACACTGTATAATCTTAGACTTGAAAAAACAGGCTGATATTTTAAAAGCTGATGTACGAAAAATACATCAGCTTTTTTGTTTGTGTTCATTTTATTGTAAACTGCGGATTCTGATAAGGTCTTTTGTCTTCTCCATATCTGAGATCAGAATAAATTTCAGCAATTTTGTCCCATGTAACAGCACCGACAATTCCTGTGGGATTTAAACCAAACTGTTTTTGAAAAGCAGTTACAGATTGTTTTGTAACAGGTCCGAAATATCCCGTGTTATTAACTGGTGGAATATTGCTGTAGGTTCGGTTTATGAAAGTAAGGTATTCCTGAATGTATTTTACAGATTCTCCGGACGAACCTTCACAAAGAACAGCACCGGGATATAAGGCAATTGCCGTATACTGCGGTTTTACAGTTTCGGCTATACCTTCATATGCACGATATAACTCAATCCATGTAAAACGTTCAACAACACCGGTCTGCAATAAACCGAATACTCTCTGAAAGCTTTTTACAGATTTTTCAGTTTCTTCATCGAATACACCTGTTATCTCAACAGGGGCTACAGCATCATAATACGCACCGACAACAGCAAGATAATATTGTATAACTTCAACTTCATTTCCCTGCATGCCGAGTTTCAGTTCTTCAGAGTAAACAGGAGAAATTTCGTCTATAGTAATTCCTTCAGAATCAAGTTCTGCAATATGCTTGACACTGGTGTAAATGTAAGTTATTCTGTACCATGTTGATGCATTTACTTCTCCTGTCTGTTCAAGACCGAATATTGACTGGAATTCTCTTACTGCCTGTTCCGTAGAGATATCATAAATGCCGTTTGGAACGGGAATTTTTGGTATAGCAGGATAATTTCCCGATATTCTGTTAAGATATGTCTGAATAGTTTTTACATCATTAGATGCTGAACCCTGTTTTAGTATAATACCCGGATATGAAGGATAATTAGTCTTAACAGGAGCATTTTTAACTATATCAATATCATTTCCGTAGTAATTCTGAAGAATCTCATAAGGCGTATATCCCTGATTAGCAAGAGTAACTGTACCCCATTGCGAAAGACCGTCGCAAGTAGACGTTGTACCGTTGCAAAATGCCGTGAACAGCGGTTCAATTCTGCCTTGTCTTATAACATAATCATTAAAAAGTTCATCAACAAGAAAGCTGATATTTTCAAAATACTCTCTGCCGTTTACAAACATCTGATCATATTGCGTAGTTGATGTTATATCAAAATCATATCCTCTTGACCTGTACCATTCCGTATATACCCGATTAAGAGCGTATGTAACAATTACATAGATATTTGCCCGTAATGCATTTTCAGGCCATGTAGGAAAAATCTCGCTTGACGCAACATTTTTGATATATGACGGAAAATCAACTGTTACATTCGGTGAAGGAGAATCAGGATATCCCAAATGCACAACAATTGTTTCGGGAATAAAAGGCTTGCCTGTCTGCATGTTATCTCTCCTTTATTTCAGATAATTCCGGTTCACTGTTATAGTAGGTGATAGTTTCAGAATTCGGATCTGTCATAACCGGCACAGGTATCATATTGAAATTCTGAACAGATGTAACGCCCGAAAATACAGGAACATCAACACTTTTTGCATTAAAATATCCTTTTGCAGAAACAGTTACATCAAATAAACTATAAGGTAGAATATCAGAAACAGGATTCTGAGAATGAATTCTGTCAGGTACATATAAACTGAATTTTTGTGTAGTGCCGTTTCTGTCTGTCATTCCTGACACTATAGTGGTTTTCTCTCCGCTGATTACAGCAGACACACTTACTTTAGCATTTACAACAGGACTTGCCTCATCACCTGTTCTGACATTAGCGACAATATAGCCTATACTGTTGCTATTCGGAGCAGAATTCATACTATCAGCGATATCTTCTGATAAAGGAGTATTTCTATTTAGTTCGGACAAATCCGGTTCAGGATAAATTTCGTCAATTAACCTTTGATTAATTTCAGCAGATTTAGTATTGTCTTTGATTTCTTCTGGACATCTTCCGAGATTCATGTCCGGCATAATCTGACTATCAGTGTTTATGGATGCACTCCTTTTATATAGTTTCATCATTTCCTGTTTATAGCGTTCAGCACTTGAATCTGAATATCTGTTATCCATAAAATCGCCTCCTCGTTAGTGACAGTATATTCACAAAAGGAGTATAATATGAAAAATCCCGAAGAAAAAATCTTCGGGATTAATATAGTTATTATTCTTCGTCATACTTTGTAAACTGTGATTCGTGACGTGTAAAGAAATCGGTTTTAGGTGGTAAGAATTTAAGCTGATGATTGCTTTCTGTAAAGTAGGTGAGTGGTTCAAGAATTGTTTCCCATGACCATATACGTTCATCTACCTGTAAGTATTCACCGAGCTTTTCAGTACCGAAAGGAGCCATAGGGTGAAGAAGAACACCTGCAATTCTAATCATATAGAAAAGGTTAGCAAGAGCCTGTTTAAGAGCATCCTTGTCGTTGTATTCACCATTAAGTGCCTTAGCCATGTACTTACTGCCGTTTCTTATATAGCTGTCAAGAACATAAGTACACTGATGGAAAGCAAATTTAGACATATGTCTTTCGTATTCAAGAACAGCCTTTTTAGCGTCTTCAAGGAATTTATCTTCAGGTGCAGTATCAGGCATAATACCGTTAAGTTCTTTCTGTGCTGTATAGAAAGCAGTTCTTATCATACGATTGTATACATTTGAAAGGAGAAGACCATCCTTAACAACAGGATCCGCATCATCAGGATTAGCATCAGGATTGTACGGCTTAGGCATAAAGCTTACAGAACGCTGACCAAGACCAAGACCAAGCCAGTGCATACGGAGCTGTTCAGGAGTATAATGTGAAAGTAAGTCGTCAGCCATAGGCGGTTTAACCGCACCTGAGCTTGATGCTTTCTTATCAAGGAAAAGAATATGGTGATTAGCAACGATTACAGGCAACTGTAATTCACCATCATCAGGACAAGCTGATTTTTCTGAATTATTCTGCTGTGCCATCCACATAGCAGGTTCAGCAATTCCGTAGAAATAGATATTATCCTGTCCAATAAACTGATAAACAGTAGATTCTTTACTGCACCAGTAGTCTTTCCATGTTTCTCTGTCAGCGCCAGTCTGTTCAAGATAAGTCTGTGTGAATG
>JAKSQU010000085.1 GCA_024403965.1 Ruminococcus sp. | reverse complement strand
AATAAAATGAAAATAAGAGTAATGACAATCAGCGACTATGACAAAGTGTATGATTTATGGCTTTCATGCAAGGGCATGGGACTTAATAATCTTGACGATTCAAAGGAAGGAATAGAGAAATTTCTGAAAAGAAATCCCGATACCTGTTTTGTAGCAGAAGACGAAGAAAAAATAATCGGAGTAATACTGACAGGCAATGACGGAAGACGCGGATATATCTATCATACAGCAGTAAATCCGCAGTACAGAAAACAGGGAATAGGCAACAGCTTGTAGACAGCACAATTTCAGCATTAAAGGAATGCGGAATAAACAAGACCGCACTTGTAGTTTTTGAATCTAATGAAACAGGCAATGCATTCTGGGAAAAAATCGGATTCACAAAGCGCAGTGACCTTGTATACCGCAATAAGACAATTACAGAGATGGTGAAATTCAATACATAATCAGAAATTGGTATAATCGGGAACATCACCGATAATAATATTTTCAGCAAGCAGAAACTCAAACTGAACAGTTTTTCTGAATGTATAAAGCGGAAACGAAGACGAGATATTAACAGTAATTTCCGCAGAAATTCTGTGACGTGTCTGATTTATTCCCGATGAGTCAAAGTCACTTTTCAGCTTGACAGATGCACTTCCTGCTGGGCATACTCTGATTTTCAGTTCGGGACCTTTGCCTGCAAGAAGAAATGAATCCGTCAGCGAACCGACAGGTATTTTTTCGCTTTTATTTCCCGATTTTTCGAGCCTTTTGTTTACTGCAAGAGTAAGGTCTGACTGCACCTTGTTTATGGTATACGGCGAAGACTCAACAGAAACGCATTTTTCGTTTTCATCATAAAGAACAAAGGCGAAATCGCTGTATGTATATCTGTTTTTATCAAGATAATCTGATACTGTACTCTGAATAATCTGATTAGTGTGCATTTCTGCGAAATGTTCAGCCTGTAAACGTGCTACAGGTTTTAGGGCGCGGTCAGTTTTTACGCTTATAAACAGTATTGCTGTAAAAACAGCGACAGCGGAGCAGATAAACACTGTTCGTGATAATCTGAAATACATTTTTTTATGATGACGCATACAGAACTCCAATCAATATTGTACTGATAAAATTATATGGACAAAAGAAATAAAATGTGCTAAAATAAAAGTATATTTAAATTACGGAGCAAAGCTATGAGAAAGATAACAATAGGCATAACAGCTCACGTTGACTCAGGAAAAACCACACTTGCCGAGGCTATTCTGTATGAAACAGGAAAAATCCGCAAGCTCGGACGAGTTGACAACGGCAGTTCTGCACTTGATACAAACAGCATAGAGCGTGACAGAGGAATAACTATTTTCTCCGCACAGGCAGAGTTTACTGTGGGAGAAACTGAAATAATACTGCTTGATACTCCCGGACATATAGATTTTTCAGCAGAAACCGAAAGAACAATGCGTGTAATAGATTATGCAGTACTTGTAATCAGCGGTACAGACGGAGTTCAGAGTCATACAGCGACATTATGGAAACTTCTTCAGAAGTACGAAGTGCCTGTTTTTGTATTCATCAACAAAATGGACCTGACAGGTGCAGACCGCAGTAAAGTTCTTGACGATATAAGGGGACATCTTTCAGACGGCTGTACTGATTTCACAGGCACAGCAGAAGAAATATCGGAATCATGCGCAGTATGTTCAGAAGAATTAATGGACAAATATCTTGAAGACGGAATACTGTCAGATGATGATATCGCAAAAGCAATATACGAACGCAGAATTTTTCCGTGTATGTTTGGTTCGGCACTTAAAATAGACGGAGTTAAAGAATTCTTAAGCGTAATGGAACGTTATATGCGTGAACCCGAAAGACAGGAAGAATTCGGAGCAAAGGTCTACAAGATATCATATGACGCAAAGGGAAGCCGACTTACACACTTAAAGGTAATGGGCGGAGCTTTAAAAATGCGTGATGAAATAACGTATACAGCACAGAGCGGAGACGAAGTAACAGGAAAAATAAGCTCAATAAGATTTTATTCGGGAGAGAAATTCCGTACAGCAGAACAGGCTGTTGCAGGAGAAGTGTGTGCAGTAACAGGACTCACCGACACATATTCGGGACAGGGAATAGGCTGTATCCGCAATTCAGACAGAGCAGTGCTTGAACCTGTTATGACATACACAGTTGTACTTCCGCCTGATAAAAATGTATATGACGCATTAAAGGATATGCGAATGCTTGAAGACGAAGACCCACAACTGCATATAGTATGGAACGAACAGCTCAGACAGATACATATTCAGCTTATGGGAGCGGTTCAGCTTGAAGTGCTTTCAAGACTTGCATTTGATAAATTCGGCTACAGCATAAGTTTTGAAAATGGTGCAATAGCCTACAAGGAAACCATAAAAAATATATCCGAAGGTGTAGGGCATTATGAACCGTTAAAGCATTATGCCGAAGTTCATCTTGTATTTGAACCATTGCCGACGGGCAGCGGACTTATATTTGAAACAGCCTGTCATCAGGATGACCTTGATTTAAACTGGCAGAGACTTATTCTCACACATCTTGAAGAAAAAACTCATGTCGGAACACTCACAGGTTCACCGATAACAGATATGAAAATAACGCTTGTATCGGGCAGAGCACATCTGAAACATACCGAAGGCGGAGATTTCAGACAGGCAACCTACAGAGCGGTGCGTCACGGACTAAGAAATAATGAATGTGTACTTCTTGAGCCGTGGTATGACTATGAACTTGAAATACCGAATGAGAATGTAGGCAGAGCAATATCTGATTTACAGCATATGTCAGCAGAATTTGAACCGCCTGTCAGCAACGGCGAAACATCTGTAATAAGCGGAAGTGCGCCTGTTTCAGAAATGAACAGCTATCAGGAACAGGTAACAGGCTATACAAGGGGAAAGGGCAGACTTATCTGTTCATCAGGCGGATACAGAGAGAGCCACAATGCAGAAAAGGTTGTTGAAGAAATAAACTACGATTGTGACGGAGATATTGAAAATACCGCAGACAGTGTATTCTGTTCACATGGTGCAGGCTTTGTCGTGAAATGGAATGAAGTCACAGAGCATATGCATCTTCCTTTGACTATAAGCGAGAAAAAAGAAGATGAGCCGAATGAAGAAGAGCAGATAAAGATAAAAGCCGCAGAATATGTGCGAAAAGCGGCATCAGACGAAGAACTGATGGAAATTTTTGAGCGTACATACGGCAAAATAAAACGTGACCCGAGAAAAGCATTCAAAAAGACAAAGACTGTTTCGCTTGATGATAAGAAAGTAAGACTTCCCGAATACACAGGACCCGATTATCTGCTTGTTGACGGATACAACATCATTTTTGCGTGGGATGACCTTGACAAAATAGCAAAGGAAAATCTTGATGCCGCAAGAGCGGAGTTAATCAAGAGAATGTGCAATTATCAGGGATTTTCAGGATGTGAGCTTATACTTGTGTTTGACGCATACAGAGTAAAGGGCAAACAGCGTGATGTAGAAAAATACTGCAATATAAGCATAGTATATACAAAAGAGGCGGAAACAGCCGATTCCTATATTGAAAGAGTATCACACGAGCTTTCAAAAAAGAAACATAAGGTGCGTGTAGCAACATCTGACGGAGTTGAACAGATGATAATTCTCGGAAACGGAGCAATAAGAATATCAGCAACAGAGTTCAGAAAACGATATGATGCGGCTGAAAAAGCCATAAATGAATATATAAGCAATATGAAATAACAGAAAACAGCACAAATATTTGTGAAAAATGTAAAATATACGTTAAATCACAAAAAAAGAGTAGAAATATAATATCAGATATGATATAATATTTTTGATTGGTTTAATTGCAAAGACGCATTAAACCTTCGGGCCGTAAGTTATATCGGCTTGAGTTTATTTCTGCAAAGCAGAATTATATTTAGAGGAGGCTTTTGTACATGAAGAAAGTGCAACTGACAGAAACCATTTTGCGTGATGCCAACCAGTCGCTTATGGCGACAAGACTTCCATACGAGGATTATAAGGATATCCTTTCAGATATGGACAAGGCTGGCTACTATTCAATCGAATGCTGGGGCGGAGCAACATTTGACTCAGCGAAGATCCATGGGAAAGACTCAGAAATCTGAGAAAAAATCTTCCTAACAGCAAACTCCAGATGTTACTGAGAGGACAGAATCTTCTCGGCTACAAGCACTACCACGATGACGTAGTTGAAAAGTTCATCGAGCTTTCAATCAAGAATGGTATTGACGTAATCCGTATTTTTGATGCTCTCAATGACTTCAGAAACATTGAGACAGCACTTAATGCGACAAAGAAATACGCAACAAAGAATACAATCGCATCAGGCTGTATTTCATACACACAGAGCCCTGTACACACAGTAGAAAAGTATATCGAAATGTGTAAGGAACTCAAGACAATGGGATTTGATACAATCTGTCTCAAGGATATGGCTGGTACAATGTCACCATATGAGGCTGAGCATCTCATCAAGGGCATCAAGGATGCAATCGGTGATATGACACTCATTCTCCATACCCACTGTACAACAGGTATGGCTTACATGACACTTACAAAGGCTATCGAGTCAGGAATTGACGTAATCGACTGTGCAACATCATGCTTCTCAGGCGGTACATCACAGCCTGCAACAGAAACAATGTACTATGCACTCAAGCAGTACGGCATTGAAACAGGTCTTGATGAAGATGTTATCAACAAGGTAAATGACTTCTTCAAGCCAATCAAGCAGAAGTACATAGACAACGGACAGCTCAATCCAAAGAGCCTTGCAACAGATGCACAGGCACTTGTATACAAGGTACCGGGCGGTATGCTTTCAAACATGATTGCAAACCTTACAGATATGAAGGCTATGGATAAGTTTGACGCAGCACTTGCTGAAATTCCGAAGGTAAGAGCAGATCTCGGCTATCCACCGCTTGTAACACCGCTTTCACAGATGGTAGGAAACCAGGCAGTAACAAACGTACTCGTAGGCGAGCGCTACAAGAACATTTCAAAGGAAGTTAAGAACTACATCAAGGGCGAATATGGTATTGCACCTGCACCGATTGATGAAGAGCTTTCAAAGAAGGTTCTCGGCGATGCACAGCCTGTTGACTGCCGTGAAGAAGACAAAAAGCGCACAGGCGAAGATTTCAAGGCTGCCAAGGAGGCTCTCGGTGAGCTTTGCCGCAGCGAAGAAGACGCAATGAGCTACATCTGCTATCCTGACCAGACTGTAAAGTTCCTTACTGACCGCAAGGCTAAGGAAGAAAATGAGGCAGTTTACACAATCGAGGAAATGTAAGGAGGCGGCAGTATGATGAATACATTATCAATTGCAGTCGCAGCCGCACAGGAACCGAGAATGTTACCGCTCGGAGAGGCCGCAGCAACAGCAGTTTTCGGATACTGCGTAGTCTTTTTCGGACTTGTAATTCTTATGACAGTGCTTTATATAACAGGTTCAATCTTCAAATCAATGGATGAGAAGGCAAAAAATGCATCAAAGGCAGCTGAAACACCTGTTAAATCAGCACCAGCAGCAGAAACAAAAGCAGAACAGCCAAAGGCTCCGGGCTCAGCAGGTCATGTTAAGCTTCATGATGTACCTGACAGAGAGGCAGCAATGCTTATGGCTATCGTAGCTGACAAAATGCAGAAACCAATCAATGAACTGCATTTCATTTCTATCAAGGAGGTTAAAGACTAATGAAATATAAAGTAACACTTAACGGAAAGACTTATGAAGTTGAAGTTGAACACGGCAAGGCAGTACTTCTTGATGAGTACGAGGCACTTGCACCTGCAGCACCTGCAGCAGCTCCTGCTGCACCAGCCGCAGCAGCACCAGCCGCAGCTCCTGCACCTGCAGCACCGGTAAATCTTGCAGCAGGCGAAACAGTAGCAGCTCCAATGCCTGGCAATATCATCAGAGTAGATGTTAAGCAGGGCGATACAGTAAAATCAGGCCAGATTCTTGTAATACTTGAGGCTATGAAGATGGAAAACGAAATCGTTGCACCTAAGGACGGTACAGTAGCACAGGTTGTTACAAGCAAGGGTTCAGTAGTAGACACAGGTTCTCCGCTTGTTATTATAGCATAAGGAGGGCGCACAATGGATATTCTCGAAACCCTGAAAACTTTATGGACAGGATCGGGCTTTTACAGCTTTATGGTAGACGGCGGATGGAAGAATCTTGTTATGATTGCTGTAGCATGTGTTCTTCTCTTCCTCGGTATCAAGAAAAAGTTTGAACCGCTTCTTCTTGTAGGTATCGCATTCGGATGTCTTCTTGTAAACCTGTCATATTTCGGACCGGATTCATCTGATGCACTTTATCATCCGGATTTATGGACAAACTTCCTTAATCCTGAGCACGCAGACTATCACAGCTATGGTGCAATTCTTGCACACGGCGGACTTCTCGATATTCTCTATATCGGTGTTAAGGCAGGTATTTATCCTTCACTCATTTTCATGGGCGTAGGTGCAATGACAGACTTTGGTCCGCTTATCTCAAACCCTAAGAGCCTTCTCCTTGGAGCAGCAGCTCAGATGGGTGTATTCCTTGCATTCTTCGGAGCAACTCTCCTTGGATTCAACGGAAATGAGGCAGCATCAATCGGTATCATCGGCGGTGCAGATGGTCCTACAGCTATCTTCCTTACAACAAAGCTTGCTCCGAATCTTCTCGGACCAATCGCAATCGCAGCTTACTCATACATGGCTCTCATTCCTATGATTCAGCCACCGCTTATGAGACTTCTCACAACAGAAAAAGAGCGTCAGGTTAAGATGGAACAGACAAGAGTTGTATCAAAGACAGAGAAGATTATCTTCCCGATCATTGTTGCAATGTTTGTAATTCTTCTTCTTCCATCAACAGCTCCGCTTATCGGATGCCTTATGCTTGGTAATCTCTGGAGAGAATGCGGTGTAACAGAAAGACTTTCAGACACAGTTCAGAATGCTCTTATGAACATCGTAACAGTATTCCTTGGAATTTCAGTTGGTGCTACAACAGCAGCAAACAGCTTCCTTAATCTCCAGACATTATTCATCATCGTTCTTGGACTTACAGCATTCTGTTTCTCAACAATCGGCGGACTTCTCGTTGGTAAGCTTATGTACGTTGTTACAGGCGGTAAAATCAATCCGCTTATTGGTTCAGCAGGTGTATCAGCTGTACCAATGGCAGCCAGAGTAGCACAGATGGAAGGTCAGAAGGCAAATCCTTCAAACTTCCTTCTCATGCACGCAATGGGTCCTAACGTTGCAGGCGTTATCGGTTCTGCAATCGCAGCAGGATTCCTTCTTGCTGTATTCAAGTAATTACAATTTCACACGTGAACTTAAGAAAGATACTCATATAGAAGTTTTAAGCCATAGTATTTCTGATTTACAGTCAGAAGTACTATGGCGTTTTTATTGACAATGCAGCAATGTTATGCTATAATTGGAACGAACATAAATCGGAATTTACTTTTCCAAAACAGAAAGGTTGGATATATGTGAATATTATTGCTATGACTTGTATGTGCGTAGATGTTTTTGATGATACTGGAGAAATCCGTCCCGGTGGTGAAGCATTGAACTTTGCTGCAATTGCATCAAAATACAATCATATTTCAGTTAATCTTCTTGGTGCAATTGGTGACGATGATTATGGTAAGGCAATATTGAAATCTATTGAAAATAAACCTATCAACAAAGAGTTTATCCACATTATTTCAGACTCTGCTACTGCAAACCATCGGATTTATCTTACTGAGAAAGGTGATAGATATTTCAAGGATGATTCATGGAACGGTGGTGTTCATGACACATATCTTCTTAGCGATTCTGACAAGAACAGAATTGCAAGTGCTGATATTATCTTTATAACCTTTGATTCTCCTAATTTTGATGATGTATTAGAACTTAGAAAGAGTTGTCGTTTTCAGCTTGCCGTTGACTTCAACGTGCTAAGAGATTTTAAGAAAATAGAAACTATTGTACCGTACATTGACTTCTTTTTTATCAGTGGTGAGAAGAGTATTCTTTTACAATTTCAAAAATGGTCTGAACGGTAT
The DNA here is from genome assembly GCA_024403965.1 of Ruminococcus sp. Classification (GTDB taxonomy): domain Bacteria; phylum Bacillota; class Clostridia; order Oscillospirales; family Ruminococcaceae; genus Ruminococcus. The sequence goes on along the minus strand of JAKSQU010000085.1, from coordinate 383 downwards.
GACAACATATTTAACATTACACTTGCAGAAAATGGCAGCGTTACTTATTATATGGGAAAAGAATATAGAGTGGATGCTGTGCCTGTCAATAATGTAATTGATACAACTGGGTGCGGTGACAGTTATCATGCTGGCTTTCTTTGTTCATATTTGAGAGATTGTGATATTATAAATGCAATGAATGAAGGTTCAAGAGTCGCTTCTAAAACATTAAGTCATATTGGCGGCTTTTAACGGGTATATGTTAATCTTGCAACATCAAATTCTGATTTATCTTAGCAACCGTATAAGATATACTGCCCCGACGCGCATAACCGCTTGGGGGCAACACTTCTATATGGGTATTCGTCTTACGTTCATGGGTGATTTTTTATGTTCAGAAG
>JAKSQU010000084.1 GCA_024403965.1 Ruminococcus sp. | reverse complement strand
AACATTATAATAGCCGCACATAACTATAATACTCATTTTGGACGAATAGGAACATTAAATTCAGGGGATGAAATTGTATTTACGGATACAAATGGAGAAGTGCATCGTTTTGAAGTCAACAATACACAGTATATTGACGGCTATGATAAAGAAGGAATGTTCAGTGGAAATGAGGATGAATGGGATATAACGCTGTTTACCTGTACACTTAACGGTGTCAGCAGAGTAACAGTTCGTGGTTCAAGAGTGGAAAACGAAAAGTAAATTAGTATTGTGATTTTTCTGCTTTAATAGTTTATTTATGTTGAAAAAACACCTGTCTGTTTTTTATGGGAACAGATGGGTGTTTTGTTTATGTGAATGCAGATTCAAACAAATTAAGTATTGTACCATCGAAGTCTCTTCCCCGCAACTTTTGACAAGCAGTCATTAGGATAATTACCATATAACAAAGCTGTTTATGTCAATATCCTTATAATAGTGTCATTATCGTACCATTCACATTCGTTTTATCCACCTAATCTGCAAATATTAGGTTGACTCACACAGCAATATTTGCTAATATAAATATATCTTATTAACTTACAAGTCACATTTTTATGTCAGATAACCGATAAATACTTTTACTTTTCTGTTGTCTGACAGTTTATAAAACTGAAAGGATTTTTTGACATGAAAAAACTGATTTCTGCCGCATTATCTGCGGCTGTTACGTTGTCTGCAACAGCTGTGTGTGTTCCGTATAATACATCTGCTGAAAATCCGATTATTCAGACATCATTTACTCCTGACCCTGCACCTGTAATTTACGGTGACGAACTGTGGGTTTACACAGGCAGAGACCGTGACGGAGACAATGATTTCTATTACATGACAGGATGGCAGGCTTTCTCTACCAAAGACATGAAAAACTGGACTAACCACGGCTGTTTCCTTGAAGACGATGAGTATTCATGGTGCAACGAAAATGATGCGTGGGCATCTCAGTGTATCGAACGCAACGGAAAATACTATTTCTACTTTACTACCACTGCGAAAACAGGCGGCGGCAGAGCAATAGGCGTTGGCGTTGCTGATAATCCTGCAGGTCCTTTCAAGGATGTTCTCGGCAAACCGCTTGCAGGTCCTAACTGGGATTACATTGACCCTACTGTTATTATTGATGACGACGGACAGGCATGGCTTATGTTCGGCAATCCTAAGTGCTACTATGTTAAACTCAAAGAAGACATGGTTACTCTCGACGGTCAGATAAAGTCATTTGATATGACCGAACAGGCTTTCGGCACAGGCAAAAACGGCAGTGCTTACGGCGAAGGTCCGTGGATTTACAAGCACAACAATATGTACTATCTCGTTTATGCAGGTTTCTATGGTTCCGACGGCGGCGAAAGTATGTGCTATTCATATGGTCCTACTGTAACAGGTCCCTGGACATTCGGCGGTCAGATTACAGGACAAAGCAACTGCTTTACTACTCACGGCGGTATCATCGACTACAAGGATCATTCGTATATGTTCTATCATATGAACGGACTCAAGGGCGGCGGTACATTTAACAGAAGTGCCGCAGTTGAAGAATTCACTTATAATTCGGACGGTACTATCCCTAAGATTAAAACAGGTACAAATGGTCCCGATCAGATTGAATCACTCAATCCGTTTGAACGTACCGAAGCTGAAACAATGTGCTGGGAAAGCGGTATTGGTACTGAAAAATGTTCCGAAGGCGGTCTTGATATCTGCAATATCGAAAAAGGCGATTACGTCAAGGTTGCAGGTGTTGGTTTTGGAAACGGCGCTGAATCATTTACTGCATCTGTTGCATCAGATACTGACGGCGGAACGCTTGAACTTCATATTGATGATGTAAAAGGCCCTGTAATAGGTGCTCTTGAAATCAAGGGAACAGGCGGCTGGCAGAAATGGGAAGAAGTTTCATGTGACGTTTCTGTTGACGGAGAACATGACCTTTATCTCGTTTTCAACGGCGGAAGCGGTTACCTTTATAATGTTGACTGGTGGAAATTCAGTGGTGCTGGCAGCAATACTGTTCCTGCTGAACCGGATCCCGACGGTTACATTGTACATAATACATTCAGCAAAGGTACAGAAGGCTGGACAGGACGTGGTGATGCATCTGTTGCTGTAAGCTCTGTTAAATTCGGCGATATGAAGTCACTTAAGGTTACCGACAGAAATTCTTCATGGAATGGTGCAATCAAAAAACTCAGCAGTGATATCAAGCCTGGCGGCACTTACAGTTTCAGCGTCAATGCAATGACAGACCAGAGCAGTGCTGCCGAAACATTCTATTTCACTCTCCAGTATAACGATGCCGATGATGAAACACATTATGATAAAATCGCTATAGTAAAGGCGGCAAACGGCAAATGGGTACAGCTTGCAAACACAGCATATACAATCCCTGCTGACGCTGTTGACCCGCAGATTTACGTTGAAACAGAAAGCGGTAAGAATGATTTCTATATTGCAGATGCTGTAATTGCTGAACGTGGCACTGTAATAAGCGGTGCTGAAGGCGGACAGATTATTCCGGGTGATGTGAATTTTGATGGTGCAGTAGATGCACTTGATATTGCACTTGCAAGAAAATGTCTTGTTAAGGGATTCAGCGATGATATGCAGATTCTTGCGGCTGATGTTGATTCAAGTGAGAAATACGAAATCAATGACCTTGTATTGATACAGGATTATGTACTCGGAAAGATTTCAGAATTTCCTGATAATTCTCCCGAACCTGTAATCGAAGAAACACCGGCAAGCAATTTCAGTTATAACCCTGCACTCTCCTATAAGGAAGCACCGGGCAATTATCTTAATCCATGTGAAAAAGCCGGTAAGGTTATAAAGGAAAGCTACTCAGGAATTAACGGACAAAACAGTCTTAATGTATATCTTCCATACGGCTATGATGAAAACAAGCAGTATAATATATTCTATCTCATGCACGGCGGCGGAGAGAATGAAAATACAATTTTCAGCAATGACGTTAAGCTCAACAACATACTCGACCATATGATTATGAACGGAGAACTTGAACCGCTTATAGTAGTAACTCCTACATTCAATAAATGTGCGGCTGATAAATTCTATGACGAATTCCGTAAGAGTGTTGTTCCGTTTGTTGAAGGCAAATACTCAACATATGCAAAGTCAACTTCCGATGCAGATATAAAAGCATCAAGAATGCACAGAGCATACGGCGGATTCTCAATGGGCGGTCTTTCAACATGGTGTGTAGCCGACCACGACATGGATATTGTAGGATACTTTATGCCACTTTCCGGAAACAACTGGGAAGGCATGAACGCTCTTACAAAAGAAATTGACAGTCTTGGACTTAAAAAGAATGAATACTTCATTTTTGCGGCAACAGGTGACGAAGATATAGCATATAACAATATGCTCCCGGAGATGAATGACCTTAAAACACGTTCACAGTTCACATACACATCAGACTTTTCAAAGGGCAATCTCTACTGGCTTGTTGCTCCCGGCAAAACTCACTGGTGGGGATATGTAAGACACTACGTTTATGATGCACTCCCCTATTTCTTCCATGAAGGACAGTAATTTATAATTTAGAAAACGCAGACTTGAAAAATAGTCTGCGCTGTTTTTTTATGCATATAAATATATCGAAATAGTTCGCACTTTTCTCTGTTAAACTGCACAACTCCACATCTTCATACTTGTCCAATACTGCCAAAAATCAAGCAAGCATACTTAACTTATATATAAAATATAGACTTATATTTTTTTATGTGATAAAATGTTATTTGTGGGTTTTCATGCCCCAAAATAAACGCTAAGGAGAGAAAATATGGAGAAATTTGATTTCAGGCGAATTGTTTCTGGTGTTACCGCATTGCTGACAGCCGCACTCTCAGTGCCGTATGACACATATGCCGATCTGCCGACGGACATTTCTGCCGAAACACACATCTCCGAAACTGTCGTATCAGATAATGGCGAATGCATTGAAACCAAAGAATTTATCTTTGAAGACAATGCAAAGCATTATTATGCTATGCCTGTTTCGGGAACAAAACGTGCGGAAAAGTGGATTGACCGAATTCCCGATATCCCCGAATACGCACTCAACTACTACCATCTGCTTGAAGAATCAACCAATAATGACGGAGTCGATGACTTTCTTATCGATATGTCAAAAGCTGAAATTTCCAATGGCAAGCATGTACTTTTCAGTTCACCTGTTACCTTTACTGTAAAGTCACAGGCTGAGATTTCAAGCAAACTCGACGAAATTGCTGACGAAGCGGCATCATGGCTTTCTGTTGTTTACTCAGCTTTTGAACGTGATAATCCACAGGTATTCTGGCTGAAAAGCTTTAAACAGATTACCGTAAAAACTTCCACGAAAGTCACAGCTGACGGATATTCTGTTGATTTGCAAATGGGATATATTATCGACAGCATTTTCAAGGATGACTATAATACTCTTGATAAACTTACTGAGGCTATAGACAATCGTGATTCGCTTATCGAAAGCATCACGGGTGAAATTCCAAAGAATATAAGCACACAGAAAAAAATACTTGCGATAAACGAATATCTCACTACTCACAATTCCTACAACAGCGTTGTTGCATCCGGAAGTTCAGATGTTGATGAATATGTATTCACCTGTCTGACAGCCTTAAACGGTACAACAGGCAAGCTTGGTCCTGTTTGTGAAGGATATTCAAAGGCATTCAAGGTGCTTTGTGACAGCCTTAATATTCCTTGCATTATTGAAGAAGGTGTTGCTGACGGAGAAGCACAAAACTACGGCGGTCATATGTGGAATATGATTAAGCTTGGCAGTGAATGGTACGGAGTTGACGTTACATGGAATGACCCGCTCTCCTTCCTTGGTGACAATAACACTGCAAAATCCGGAAGAGAAGGCACCTATTTTATGTTCAGCGGTTCAGAAACAAAGGAAGACGGAATTGCATTCAATGTGTCGCACATTTCTGAAAATGCACCGGGTTCACAGGATTTCAACTTCCTTAACAGTCCGCTTATGAGCAAAACATCTGCGCCTTTTGAACTTGTTTACGGTGAAAACGATATAACAAAGCTTTCATCATATTATGATAAAGCTGATTTCGGCAATGGTTTCCTTTTCGTAGCACCTTATGAAAGTGAATTCACCTTTGACGAAAAAACAAAGGTTGCATTAAAGCATGGTGAAAGCTACATCTACAAGCCGACAGACAAGACAGCTGAAACTATAATAGTCGGTGAAAATTCACCTTATACCATAAAGGAATACGGCATATGCGGTAATGATGCATCATGGCGACTTACTGATGACGGACTTCTTCTCATTGACGGTGACGGTGAAATGTTTGACTATGACACTGACAATCCGCCCGAATGGGACGAATTTGCCGATGAAATCACAAGCGTAAAAATAAGCGGTATCTCATATATCGGCTCATACGCTTTCAGAAACTGTAATGAACTTGAAGAAATCGAACTCCCCGATGATATCGAAATCGGTTCACTTGCATGTAATGAAAATTCTCCGCTTAATCTTCATGTTATGGAAGACGGTTTCTGCGTAAACTGCGGTGAATTTACTGAAAGTCCTGTTATTAAAGACGATATCTGTCAGATAAGCAATGTCGGTCAGCTTTACAGCTATTTCAGTGATTTTACAGATTATGATGCACTGCTTATGAATGACATCACTGTAAATGATTCTGACGGACAGAGTGATATCAGAGAATGGATTTCTGCTGAAAACTACAACAGCACATTCGACGGTAACGGAAATACAATATACGGTCTTTATGCTGATTCATCAGCTGTAAGTGTCGGATTTGTTTCTGATATCGGCGAAAAAGGTACAGTTAAAAATCTTATGCTTGACAATGTTCAGTTCAGCGGAAAAACAAATGTCGGTGCAGTATGCGGAAAAAACCTTGGCAGAATTTCAGAATGTACTGTAAAGGGTATCGGCTCTGCTGACTATGTAGGCGGTATATGTGCTGAAAACAAGGGAACTGTTGAGCTTTGCACAAGCTCATTTACTGCTGATACATTCAAGGTCTGCGGCGGTATCTGCGCATACAACTATGGTGATTGTTCATATACACTCAGCCTTGTTCCCGAAACTGTTGCTGTCGGAATTTCATCAAACGGCACAGAAAAAGCATGTTATGACCTTTCAGAAGAATGCTCTGACGCTGTAAAAAGCGGTGAAGCGGCATATATGCTTTCACAGGGCGGTATGAAATGCGGACAGCTTATCGGCAAAGATGAATATCCCGATACTGAAAACGCTGACATAAGTGTTTATAAGGTTACACTGCTGTTTGATGACGAAAATACTGATACAGCGATACTTTACACAAATGATTCAGCTGATATAATTACAGAATATCTCGACACTCTTCCTATGGAGTATTCATATATTCCTGTAAATCTTCCCGATGAAATCACAGAAGATACTGAGATAGAAATCAAGGTTAAGGAAACAGATTTCTCTATACTCCTTACAGACCTGTCACAGAAGGCAATGAGCGGTGTAAAGCTCACTGTTAATGAAATTTCCGAAGATAAGGAAATACATCTGTATGAAGATATTTTCACGGAAGAAGAGCCTGTAAAAATCAGCGGTCTTGCAAGAAATAAGAATTACCGCATTTACTTTGAATTTGAAAATGAAAATATAACAACAGAGCCTATGGATATTTTCATTGACAAAAGCGGTGTGCTTATTACTGACGATGAAGAAAAAACAGACAATCTTCTTATAATTGAATGCGGTCTGCTCCCTGTCAGCTTTGCATGTGTAAATGAAGAAAAGACCGATTCAGCAGAATTCCGTCTTGACCGATTCAACGGCAAGGTGTGGGAAACTATTGCAGTTATAAACACATCAGATGAGCTTTATCCGACACAGCTCCTTACAACAGGTAAATACAGCCTTAGAATGACATCTGCTCCTTACGGCTGTTGTCTGTCAGATGAAACTGTATTCAGCATTGACAGTGAAGGAAATATTATTCCTGACAAAAGCAATACAGGTCATGCTGAAATTAAAGACGGAGTTGTTTGTGTATACGCAGAAAAGCTTGTTTTAAAAATCAAAGCTGTTGACTCATACGGTGAAACTGTTGAGATGAATGCTGTAATTACAGATTCAGAAGGCAATGCTTATAAAACTGAAAAAGATAAGGACATTCTTGTATGCAGAGCACTTAATGTTCCCGATTTATATACTGTCGAAATACTCAGCGATGGTCTTGACAGATACATTATCCCCGAAAAATTACAGCTTAATATAGACAGCAACGGAAAAACCGAAGGCGCTGAAACTGACGAAGACGGCACAATTCTTATTAAGCTGTATGAGAAATCAACACTCTCAATTGAAGTAATCTCAACAGAAGGAAATGTAATCAAAGGCTGTGAATATGCAGTTATTGATAATTCGGGAAATGAAATCGCAAAGCTTATTTCAGCTACAGAACTTTCATCAATTATGCTTGAACCCGATTCAATGTACATAATCAAGGAAACAGGCGTTTCTGAAGGATATCTTTTTGATGAACACAGTATCACAATTGAAACAGATTCAAAGGGCAATATCATTACAGAAGGCTATGAAAACGGAAAAATTATTATCACAAAGATGAAAAAGCCTGTTGTAAATATTGAAATAACAGACCAGTACAAAAAAGCTGTAGAAGGTGCGGAAGTAGTTATTTCCGCCGAAAACGGCAGTATTGAAACATACACTTCAGACAGCAGTATCTATACAGCTGAAAATATTACAAAACCGGGCAAATACACAATTACTGTTCACGCAGTTCCGTCTGATATCTGTGAATCCTATGAAGAATACAGCTTTAAAGTTGATGAAAACGGAAATGTTATCTCAGAATGCAGTGAATACAATGACGGTGTATTCACTATTCAGCTTGAATCCTACACAGAAATTGAAGTCAATGCTCTTAACAGCGAATCTCTGAAAAATATCAGCGGTGCATTACTCAGTATTCAGTCTGCAAATGATATCAGCTTTACACCATATGAATTTACATCAGATAGTAAAACTGAAACTGTCAGACTGCCGTCGGGAGAATACTATATTGAATGTGTAAAAGCACCATTCGGATATTTCAAGCCTGCAAGGGTTGACTTTACAGTTGACAAGTCTGGCGAAAATCAGCCGATTGATATTGAATTCGATGAAGTAAGCATACGCATCAACTATAATGCATACGGCAAATCAGAATTTGAAATCAACGATAATAGCGGCGAAACAGTAAAGGAAATATCTGTTGAAAACGGTATTTCAGAATGGATAAAGGGACTTGGAATCGGCATAAATTATGTAATCAGACAGACCCTTGCACCTGTTATGCACGACCATAATCCTGACATTGAATTCTCAATTGAAGAAGACGGAAAAATTGAGATTGACAGTGGATACAATGCAAGTGCATATGATAATGAAATATACATTGACGGTGACAGATATCTCTGGACAACATCTCAGCCTACAACAACAACTACAACCAC
>JAKSQU010000083.1 GCA_024403965.1 Ruminococcus sp. | reverse complement strand
TAGAAGTATCATATAGATTAGTATTCTCAGGTAATAAATGTGTATACACAAATGGTGTTAAGACATCAATAACAGATGTTAATGATGTAACAGCTAATTCAGCAAATAAGCTTTATGTAGTTGACAAGTCAAAGGCAACACGTGAAGCTGCTGCTAATACAGCTGAGAAATTGTCGCCTGTCTTTGGTGAATCTGTTTTAGATGATGAGCCGTTTGACTTTGTTGTTGATGATGATGAAGTTGTAGTATCTGCTGCTGTTGTTTCTGCTGTTGTTGTTGCAGTAGTAGATGTTGTAGTTGTTGTAGTTGTTGTAACAGGCTCTGCTGTTGTTGTCTGTGCTGAATTTACTGCTGCTGCGCATACAGGCGGTACAAGTATTTCACTTTCTGATACTGCACTTACTGTATATGAACCGCCGTTTTCAAATGTTACTTCAACCTTGCCGCTTTCGTCTGTAACGAATTCTGTCTTTTCACCGTTTAATGTGATAACTGCATTCTTGACAGGGAATGTAACAGGTGCCCAGTTGGCATCATAGCCTGCTTCGCTGAGTGTGAGTGAAACTTTTTCACCTGCTTCAGCTGTGATTTCTTTTTTGTCAAACCATGAATACTTATCTGACCATGTTGATAAATCTGTGTAAATGAATGCATTTATATAGTCACCGTCTGAAACTGTATCTGCAAGTGACATTGCGGCTTTATCATTTACATAATAGCCATAGCTTCCGCCGTTTGCTGTTCCCCAGAGTTTGTCAAGTGAGAGTCCGTACTGACCTTTTGATGATGAATAACCTGCTTCTGCACCGCCGCTGAAATTGTTTTCGTGTGCGATGTAAAGTGCATCGTTTATTGTAAGTGCACCGTCATTGTCAATATCTGTTACTTCAACATTCTGCTGTACAAGTACAAGCTTTCCTTCAGAATCAGAAACTGTTACCTTTACGTTTACTGAATCAGCCGCATTTGCTGAAATACTTCCTGTGCATACTGCAAGTGATAAAGCAGATGCAAGTGCTAAAATATTCTTCTTTCTCATAATTACCTACTCCTTTTTGTCATTCAATGTTTATGCAATACTTACAAAGTAATCTCTCAGACTTTGTGCGAGATTACCTTTTACAGTATATCACATTTGGTAGTATATGTCAATATATCGGGAGTATGCATTATGGAGAGATTATATATTAAAAAAGAGAGAATAATTAACATTGAATCATTCTCTCCGTGTATTAATTAGTTTGCATTACTTATCAAGATGTTCCGATGCTTCAGCGAGCAAATCAATAATTGACAGATGCTGTGGACATACGCCTTCACACTGTCCGCATCCGATACATTCATTAGCTTTTCCGCCGTTTTCGGTAAGTCCCTTGTAGAAATTGGTTGATCTCCACTCTTCGCCGTAAAGTCTGATAGTATTAAGTATACGGAATACTTCAGGAATATTTATTCCCATAGGACATCCGTCACAGCAGTAACGGCATGCTGTACAGCCGATAAGCGGTGAATTGAACATTACTTCATTTACTTCTTCAATCAGCTTTTTCTCATCGTCTGTGAGCGGTTCAAAATCTGTGAATGTATTGAGATTATCGTTCATCTGCTCATCATTTGACATTCCTGAAAGAATTGTGATTATTCCCGGAAGTGAGCCGACAAATCTTAATGCCCATGATGCTATTGATGAATCAGGTCTTGCATTTTTCAGCTTTGTTTCAAGTTCCGGCATGAGTGATGCAAGTGTACCGCCCTTTACAGGCTCCATGATTATCATAGGAATGTTTCTTTTGTGGAGTATTTCATATAATGCTCCGGACTGTACAAGCGGATTTTTCCAGTCAGCATAATTAAGCTGAATCTGTACGAATTCTATTTCCGGATGCTTGTCAAGTACTACTTCAAGAAGTTCGGGAGTTCCATGATATGAAAATCCGAAATGGATAATCTTACCTTCCTTTTTCTTCTGCATTCCCCAGTTAAAGCAGTCAAGTTTCTCATATGTATCATAGTTGTTGCCGTCTTCAAGAGAATGAAGAAGATAATAATCGAAATACTCTGCACCTGTTCTTTCAAGCTGTTCATTGAAAATTCTGTCTCTGTCTTCTTCTGTTTTCATGCACCATGCAGGGAGCTTGTCAGCAATCATGAAATCTTCTCTCGGATATCTTTTCACAAGACATTCCCTGAGTGCAACTTCTGATTTTCCGCTGTGATACACATATGCTGTATCAAAATAATTGAGACCTGCATTCATATACTTGTCTACCATTCGGCATACGTGTTCATGGTCAACTTCACCGTTTACTTCGGGAAGTCTCATAAGTCCGAAACCAAGCTTTGATGGTTCAAAAATATTATTCTTATCCATTGTCATTATCTCCGATTATTCAATCCAGTAAACGTAATTTTCCTTGCGTGGAGCAGGCTCCGGCTTTTCACAGTCTGCATATCCGAGAATACAGTGACCGATACCCTCATAGTCACCCTCGATGCCTAAATCAGCAAGAATCTGTTTGCCGAGTTCAGTTTCAAATTCTTCCTTAGCACGATGAATCCAGCAGCTTGCAATACCATATTCGTGTGCAGCGTTCATAAGATTGCCCATAACAAGTGAACCGTCATAAACATATGTCGGCATACTCTTTTCAGCAAGAACGATGAGCACAACAGGTGCGCCGTAAAACGGATCAATATTCTCTGCGCCCATAATCTGTGCGTTAAGAGCAGAAAGCTTGTCACGGAGTTCCTTGTTTGTAACAGCAATAATAATCGGTACCTGTTTGTTCATGCCTGTCGGTGCATATGTGCCGGCTTCAGCGATTTTTTCTATAATATCCTTTGGCACCATATCCGGCTTATACTTTCTTACACTTCTTCTTGTTATTAAGTTTTCAATTGCATTCATTTCTCGATTCTCCTTTATATTTTATATAAAATGATTTTGTCAAAACAGTTCTGTTGTATTTATTATACATTATTAACATTTTTTTGTCAACAGAATTTGAAGAAGGGATACACAAAACATAAGATCATTATATTATAATTGCACGCAGACAGTATACATAATAAATAAGTTGACTTAAACTTATATATCTGTTATAATAAAATTATTCTGCTGACAAGCTGTGATTTTTTGAACAATATAAGGAGGAATTTACCATGAAAACTAAAATATCATTTAACTCCCCTGTCATACTGGGATTCACATTTTTATGCTTTGGCGCACTGATTCTCGGTATTGTTACAGGCGGTATGACTACTAAGGCTTTTTTCAGCGTTTATCAGTCTTCACTTTTAAATCCGCTGACTTATGTGCGTTTCTTCGGACACGTTTTAGGTCATGCAGGCTGGGACCATTTTTTCGGAAATATTATGATGCTCCTTGTCGTCGGACCTTTGCTTGAAGAAAAATACGGTTCACTGAACATATTGTTTGTTATTCTTGCAACCGCACTCGTGACAGGAGTAATTAATTTCTTTTTATTTCCGCACGTTATGCTCCTTGGTGCAAGCGGTGTTGTATTTGCATTCATTCTTCTTGCATCAATCACAAGCATTAAGGACAGCAAAATTCCGGTTACTTTTATTCTTGTAGCTGTAATTTACATTGGTCAGCAGGTATATCAAGGCATTTTCGTAAGTGACAATGTTTCACAGCTTACTCATATTGTCGGCGGTATCACAGGCTCTGCACTGGGATATGTTCTTAATAAGGATAAGATTAAAGCTTAATCTATATAACCCCAATCACAAAGGAGAAAAAATAATGAAAGTACTTATTATCAACGGCAGTCCGAGAAATGACGGAAATACTTCTCTTGCAGTAAGAGAAATGGAAAAGACATTTGCAAACGAAAACATCGAGGTTGAGACAATTCAGATAGGAACTAAAGACATAAGAGGCTGTATTGCCTGTGGAAGATGCGGTGAACTCGGCAAATGTGCTATTGATGACATTGTAAATGAAATTGCTGAAAAGTTTGAAAAGGCTGATGGTCTTGTGCTTGCAAGCCCTGTTTACTATGCGTCTGCAAACGCTACTCTCATTGCACTTCTTGACAGATTATTCTACAGTTCTCACTTTGACAAGACAATGAAGGTCGGTGCAAGTGTTGTATGTGCAAGACGTGGCGGATGTTCTGCAACTTTTGATGAACTTAACAAGTATTTCACAATATCAAATATGCCTGTTGCGTCAAGTCAGTACTGGAATTCAATTCACGGCGGTGCACAGGGTGATGCTGATATGGATGAAGAAGGCAAGCAGACTATGCGTGTTCTTGCAAGAAATATGGCTTTTCTCATGAAGAGTATCGAACTTGGCAAAGAAAAATACGGACTTCCCGAAAAAGAAGTTCACGCATGGACAAACTTTATTTAAGATGAATTATCATGTCTGATACAGTAATGATAACAGGAACAGGTCGTACATACGCTCTTGGATATAATCTTGTTTTAAGATATCTTGAAAATGGCGATACTGTTATAGCTACAGTCAGAAAAGAATCTGAGGATTTAAACAGACTTAAAGCTGAATACGGAAACAGACTTCATATTCTTATTATGGACATCGGAAATTCTGAATCTGTAAAAAATGCTGTGAATTCTTTGTCTGATGAGATTTTAAGAAAACTGTTTGTAAAAATCAGATATGACAAAACAGGACCGAGATTTTTAACCAATGAAGGTACAGAATATCCGTTCTTAAATTTAACTGAAAGGAATTAGTATGAAAAGAGAAAGTTTTAAATCAAGACTCGGATTCATTCTTGTTTCAGCAGGATGTGCAATCGGTCTTGGAAATGTATGGAAATTCCCGTATATATGTGCGGCAAACGGAGGAGCCGCATTTATAGTTATCTACCTTATTTTCCTTGCAGTTTTAGGTCTGCCGCTTTTAATTGCAGAATTCGCTATAGGCAGAGGCAGTGGAAAAAGCCTTGTTTCAGCCTACAATATTCTCGAAAGTAAAGAAAGCCGATTCCATAATAACCGATATTTCGGATTGATAGGCAGTTATCTGCTTATGATGTTCTATACTATGGTATGCGGATGGATGATTGACTACACAGTAAAGGCAATCGGCGGTAAACTTTCTGATATTGACGCTGATTCTGTTGCGGGAGTATTCGGCAGTATGCTGTCGGGTACAGGCGAAATGGTCGGATTTACAATTGTGGCTGTGCTTATTGCATTCGGTGTATGTGCACTCGGACTCAACAAGGGTGTTGAAAAGGTAACAAACATAATTATGATTGCTTTGTTTGTTATTATGATTGTTCTTGCTGTCAATTCATTTACACTTGATAATGCGGCAGAAGGACTTAAATACTACCTTGTTCCCGATTTTTCAAAAATTACTGAAAACGGTCTCGGAAATGTATTGTTTACGGCAATGAGTCACGCATTCTTCACACTCGGAATCGGTGTAGGTTCAATGTCAATTTTCGGTTCATATCTTAAAAAGGAAAGAAAACTGACAGGCGAATCATTAAGCATTGTAATACTCGATACACTTATCGCACTTACAGCAGGACTTATAATTATTCCTGCATGTGTTTCTTATGATGTACCGCTTACAAGCGGACCGCCGCTTTTATTCATCTCACTTCCTAACGTATTCAATGAAATGACAGGCGGCAGAATATGGATGAGTTTATTCTTTGTATTCATGACATTTGCGGCTCTTTCAACAGTTATTGCAGTTTATGAAAACATCATTGCAATGTTCATGGACTTAACAGGAATCAGCAGAAAGAAAGCGGTTGCAATAAATATTCCGCTTATGGCTGTTCTTTCAATGCCTGCTGTACTTGGATATAATGTATTTTCAGACATTCAGCCGTTAGGTGAAGGAACAACATTAATGGATATGGAAGATTTCATTCTTTCAAACAACATTCTTCCGCTCGGCACACTTACAATGATACTTTTCTGTACCCGTAAATGCGGTTGGGGTTGGGATAATTTCATGAAGGAAACTAACACAGGCAAGGGCATTTCCTTCCCCGATAAATTAAAATTCTATATGTCATGGCTGCTCCCTGCAATTATAATTGTAGTTTACATCAAGGGATACTATGATTACTTTACAAATCATGCAGTATCAGTAAGAATTCTCACTATGGTAGTGGCATTATTACTTCTTGCTGTTACATTATACTGGGCATCACCGGTAAAAAAATCTGAAAAGAATAAGGCATAACAAATATCGCACACTGATGAAAAATACAGTGTGCGATATTTTTATTTCAATATATTAATCTCCCTTACCAAATCCATAGCAATTCTCATATAGGAATCCGACAAGCCTGTTTTATGAAAAAGTTCAAGCTGTCTGTTTATGCTGTCTATTCTGCGTATTTTTGAAACGATTTCAGCATATGCACCGCCTTTTTTATACCTGTCTGCTACGAAATATCTGATTTTTACAACAGGATATACACCATTTTCTATTTCGTCAGATATAAATGCAAGCTTTTGATTGAGAATTGAAATTTCTGTTTCTGTCATTTCTGAAAAACTGTCTGTCTCACGGATTTCTTCATTTACCATATCTTCATAGCCTGTAAGTGCATTGAATGACGAAAACTGTGCAGACCTGTTATAAATGCTCATATACTCTTTTCCGGAAACGTGCCAGTGCGGAAGATTAATTATATCAGCATATATAATTCTTGCATCGGGTTCGTTTTTTCGTATTCCCTGTGTCATAAATATCTCCTTTTCATGCTCTGTGACCGCCTATCTGTCCGTTTCGTTCAACTGTCATTGCGCCTTCCATAAGATTTATTCCTTTCAGTACAGCGTTTTTTCCGAATTTATCCTGTAAACGAAGTGTTGATTTTTGCAGAGCCTTTTCTTTTTCTTCATGTATTTTAATTTCATTCTCCATACGCTGTACTTCATCATAGTCTACAAAAAGTTCAAGCTGTTTAGGTGCAGTATCATCGGGAATGTTTTCTTCATATATAACATTACAGGCGCAGATATTAACCTGTCTTACCAACAGGTCAGAATTTATAATACGGTCATAAAGCTGTGTCATGCATTTAACTATCTTTTTGGAAGAAGATGACCATTTATCGAGATTACCTGTGCCGTGTGAATGACACGGAATAATGCGCCCGTAACGGTCCTGACATAGTTTTCCATTATACATAAAGCCTGTTTTGGCAACTTTAAATCTGTCATAAACGGTATACTGCTTTTTATTTGCGTATAACGGCATAATTGAATCCTTGTCATAATTGATGGTAAGAGTAAGCTTTTTAGTAACTATACCTTTTCTTACCATATCAAGAACAAGCAGTTCTGTCATTTCCTGAACAATAAGCCTTGCTTTATCCGTGTCATAGGGTTCTTTTAACACCTGACCTGATGAAAGGCTGTTGCTTTGCGGATGATATTGTTTGATATCAGCAAGTTCAACAGGTTCATATCCCCATGCATGATCAATAACAAGTTCAGCTTTAATGCCGAGAAGTTTATAGATAAGTTCACCGTTTGCGATACTGAGTCTTGCTATATCCCCCATAGTGTAACAGCCTAAAGATTTCAGACGTTTTGCAATGCCGTGACCTACATTCCAGAAATCCGTCAAAGGAGTATGACACCAAAGAGTTTCTCTGTAGGTTTGTTCATTCAGTTCTGCAATACGAACGCCGTATTTGTCAGCAGTAACGTGTTTTGCAACAATATCCATCGCAACCTTGCAGAGATAAAGATTAGTACCTATTCCTGCGGTAGCAGTAATACCGGTTTCATTTAATACCGCCTTAATCATCTTCTCAGCAAGCTTGTGTGCCGTTATGTTATAGGTTTTCAGATAAGACGTTACATCAATAAAGCATTCATCAATAGAGTAAACGTAAATATCTTCTGCTGAAACAAAATTCATATATATTGAGAAAATTTTAGTACTGATTTCTTCATAAAGCTTCATCTGCGGTGGTGCGATAATAAAGGAAAGTTCCATTGAAGGATTGTCAGCCAAAGCATTTGCATCATATGATGATGAAGAAAAGCGGTAAACTCCGTTACTGTCTTTAGTTAACTGCTTTTTACGGAATGCAGTACTGAATCTATGGCTGTTTATTTTCTTCACAGCGTCTTTGACTTCCCATAGTCTTGCACGTCCGCCGATACCATAAGCCTTCAAGGAAGGAGTGACCGCAAGACAGATGGTTTTATCAGTACGGCTTTCATCAGCAACTACAAGATTAGTTGTCATAGGATTAAGTTTTCGAGCCACGCATTCAACTGATGCATAAAATGATTTCAGATCAATTGCAAGATATGTTTTATTCATATTGACGTCTCCATAGCTGTGCGTTAACGGATGTTTTTAATAAAAGAACATATGTTCTTTATAATGTAATTATAGCATATTGAGAGTGGAGTTGTCAATAGACAGATATCCCCAATTTAAGACTTGTGCAAAACGCACAAAATTTCAATACAAACAACAAAAAACATTCCATTTTAATAACAAATATGTTATAATATAATAAATATCAAATAATATTTCAGGAGGTATTAACATGAAAAAAATTATAGCACTAAATAGGTGTCTGTTGAGCGGTTTTA
>JAKSQU010000082.1 GCA_024403965.1 Ruminococcus sp. | reverse complement strand
TCTGGCCTGGTTTCGGCGACAACATGAGAGTTCTCGACTGGATCATCAAGAGATGTGAAGGTGAAGTTGAAGCTGAAGAAACAGCAATCGGTTACCTTCCAAAGAAGTCTGATATCAACGTAGAAGGCATCGAAGACGAAGTAACTCCTGAAATCATGGACAAGCTCCTTGCAGTTGATAAGGAACTCTGGACAAAGGAAATTGCTGAAATGAGAAGATACTACAACGACGATATCAAGGCTAAGGGCGGCAACATCCCACAGGCTCTCTATGCTGAACTCGACAAGATTGAAGCAAGACTCAACAAGTAATTTTATTACAGCTTAAATAAAGGCTCTCTGCGAAAGCGGAGAGCTTTTTTTGTTGTATCCGAAAACGAAAATGCTCTCTGCAAATTATACAGAGAGCATTTTCACTTAATATAATGATACTGATGCGTTTATTAATTTCTGTGATACCCTAAGTTGAACTTCGGTGTAATAGGCTAATTCTGCATCATTTAAATCTTTATCTGCAATTTTATCAAACTTTTCTTCGTATTCGGTCAACTTAGTCATATAATCAAGATATTCTGAATAAATGTTCAAATCTGAAGAATTTGCCATTTTATTCAGAAAAGCAATATACTCATCAACAAATCTTTCATAACTATCAATAGCCGCTTTCACATCTGAACGTATAATATTTGCTTCGGCAGTTGTTTTAGTAGTAGTAGTAGTAGTAGTTTTTTTAGTCGTTAATTTAGTTGTTGATTTTGTAGTATTTTTCTTGACAGTAGTAGTTCTGTTCTCTGACCTAAAGCTTACTTTTTCACAGTACTTAACTATATTATTCACATCATCAAAGTAATCATTATCAGATTTATTATATTGAGAATAGAACACCGTAACTATCGTGTTGCTATCCAAATCAAATATAAAATATACTCTTCCAGTTTCTTTTTTCAGAAGTGAAGTAAAAGAAAAATCAAGATAAACTGATGTTAAATCATAATATGTTTTATACTCAACAGGTTTTTCGTATTCTAAATCATCAAACCCACTCAATGCAAATCTAAGAGCATTTTTCAAATTATCTTCAACGCTTATAGAGTTGTCAATATCTCTGTAAGTAAAATACAACATACAATCATTGTCAATTGTATAAGTATACTCCTTATATTCATCAAAGCTTTCTATATATTGTCCGAAATATTGTGGTATTTTAAATATCAAACCAGAAACAGTTCTGTCTTTTTTCTCACAATTAAAATAAGTTGATTTTTCTTCATTATTTTTTGAAATAGATATATCATCATAAGCTTTATTATCTCTATAATTCTTATAGCCATAAACTAAAGCAGAAACAACGATGATTACAAATATTAACTTAGCTATTTTTTTTATTTTTCTCATAACAATACTCCTTTATAATAACATAAGATTGTAAGCTTTACTATATTTTACCATATTTACAATATATTTGCAAGATAAATACAATATAAAGTTTATGTGTAATTCTTGTATATTTTTGATAAAAATTAGTGCATAATTAATATAAAGGAGTTGTTAATTATGTTCAAATTACAAAAAGGCTATAGCGAATATGTGACCAAAACGTTCAGACTGCCAAAAGAATTTATCGAACAGCTTGACAAAATAGCGTTTGAAAATAATCTTTCACTTAATCAGCTTGTTATTCAATGTCTGCAATATGCTATAGAAAATCTTGATGATGAAAGTAAATGAGATTGAATATAAAAATAGTAGGGGCGCACCCATGTGTGCGCCCGAAGGTATGCGTGTAACAAGACGGGCGGACACACGGGTCCGCCCCTACATTAAAATATCATAAAAAAACAGAGAGAACTTCAAAAAAGAAATTCTCTCCGTTTTTTTGTTAAATTTGTGTTTATCGTTATGCTTAATGCATGGCTTTGCGGTCGCCCTGCACCTTCACCCTAAAAATAATAAACTTAAATTACAAGTCCGTATTTAAAAGAGACGTGCGAAAGCAGACTACTCTTTCGCAGAGAATGGAGCGAACGCAGTAAGCGTGAGCGTGGCTCGCTCTGCGCTCATATGTTTGCAAATGCCTGTTTTAAATCATCAAGAATATCGTTTACGTTTTCAAGTCCTACTGAAAGACGAATCATACCGCCGTTGATTCCTGCGGCTACAAGCTGTTCGTCTGTAAGCTGACGATGTGTTGCACTTGCAGGATGAAGTACACATGTACGGATATCTGCAACATGTACTTCGTTTGACGCAAGCTTTAATGAATCCATAAACTTAACTGCTGTATCTCTGCCGCCCTTGATTACAAATGAAATTACTCCGCTTGCTCCGTCTGGTATATACTTCTGTGCAAGTTCATAGTATGGACTGCTCTTTAAACCGGGATAATTTACTGACTCTACCTTGTCATTTGATTCAAGATACTCTGCAACTGTCTGCGCATTAATGCAGTACTGTTTCATTCTTACAGGAAGTGTTTCAAGTCCTAAGTTAAGATAGAATGCTGACTGTGCTGCAGGATAACAGCCGAAATCACGCATAAGCTGCATTCTTGCCTTTACTATATATGCTGCCTTGCCGTATGCCTGTGTATAAACTGTACCATGATAGCTTTCGTCAGGCTCTGTAAACTCAGGGAATTTTCCGTTTGCCCAGTTGAATGTACCTGCGTCAACAATTACACCGCCTACCTGTACAGCGTGTCCGTCCATATACTTTGATGTTGAATGAATTACAATATCAGCACCATGCTCAATAGGTCTGCAAAGAACAGGTGTAGGGAATGTATTGTCCACGATAAGCGGAACATTATTTTCGTGTGCAATCTTTGCAAACTTTTCAATATCAAATACTGTAAGTGCAGGATTTGCAATTGTTTCACCGAAAACTGCCTTTGTATTAGGCTTGAATGCTGCACGGAGTTCATCTTCTGTAGCCTGTGGGTCTACGAAAATACATTCAATGCCGAGCTTTTTGAAGGTTACAGCGAAAAGATTGATTGTACCGCCGTAAATTGATGTTGTAGAAATAATGCTGTCGCCAGCCTGACAGATATTGAGAATTGCACAAAGTGTAGCTGCCTGTCCGCTTGATGTACACATTGCACCGATACCGCCTTCAAGTGCATTGATTTTTTCTTCTACAGCCATTACTGTAGGATTTTCAAAACGTGAGTAAATAAGGCTCTTTGTAGGGTCATCAAATACAGCCGCAACATCGTCTGTTGAGTCATAAACATAAGTTGTGCTCTGTACAATCGGCACTACTCTCGGCTCTGTATTTTTAGGTGTATAACCTGCGTGTAAGCATTTTGTCTCGATATTCATAGTAAATATACCTCCGTTTGTTTATGTTTTGTGTTTATCTCGTCAGTCAAGCCGAGAGAAGAAATGCTTAAAATCCGTAAAACTTCGCTTTGCTTGTTTTACTGCTTTTTAGTCTTCGTCAAATCCCTCGCCGACTTCTTCAGAAATCTGCTCATCAGATGTTTCTTCTTCTGCCGCAGTATCTTCTTCGTTTTCATCTGATTTTTCTTCCTGATATTCAATCGGAATTGAGTTGTTATCCTCGTCATAGAAAACTATATTGTCGATATAGATATTTGATTCATTTGAAATTCCCCATCGCATAATAAGGAAATTAGCGTCTTCCATATCCTCAGACCAGCAAAGACCGCTGTCGGCAAGCAAAAACTTGAATTCGCCGTGAACTGCGCCCGATACTTCAAAATCATATTCGCCGCCGCTGAATTCAGCAAAGTCATACCACTTGTCATTCTTAGCGGTAACAGTACCGCCGCCGCCGCCAATCCAGCCGGGAACAAAAACATTTTCTCCGTCCTCGTTCACAAACTTGTCATCAGTTGCCTGTGCATAAAGGTCAAATTCAATTCTGCGAACCTTAGGAAGATTTTCGGGTGCAAGAAGTTTTGACGCACTGATTTTAATTTTCTGCACTTTTCCGTCAAGTGCGATTTTTCCGTCATCAGTGAATTTCAGCATTTTGTTGCCCATTAATTCTCCAACGGAAAGAGTACCTGTTGCTGATTGTTCATCATCTGAAACAGCCTCAGCGAATGAAAAAACGCCATCATCAAATGTAACAGTATTCACATCTGTAGCCTCTGTCGGAACAGGCGGTATTTTTTCTTCTGTTACTTCTTCTGTGATATCCTCGTTATTCCCCTGTGATGCTGTATCGCTGTCGGCTTTTTTATCTGAACAGCCTGCAAGGGCTGATGCCATAGCGACTGCAAGTACACCTGCAATAAAATTTCTGTACAGCATTATTGTTTCTCCTTTATATTATAAATAATATAAATACAATTTTACCACAAAATCAGATAAATGTAAAGGATTTTTTATTAACTTTGTGTTAATTTGTTTGAATGATTTATGATATGTGCAGGGCGAACCTGTGTGTCCGCCCGAAATCTGCATTGTAACACAATGGGCGCATACATATGTGCGCCCCTACAGTATAAGTCCGCATTTATATTTTTTAGTTTTCTTCTTTTTTAGTTTCCTTGTTGTTATAAACTAAATTTACAACTTCCTTCATCATGTCAAACGGCTTGATTTTCGGAGAAATCTTAACTGACGCATAGGATTTCCCCATTCCGTTGTATGTGATTTTACCCTTATATGCACTCGAAAGTGCGGCTATCTGACTTCCGTCAAGATACTCTGTATAGAAATACATAGCTCCGTTTTTCTGCGAAATTTCCGTAATTCCAAGTTTCGCCGCCTTGTTTCTCAGCAGTGAAACCTCTATAAGTCCCTCCACAGACTTAGGCGGTTCGCCGTAACGGTCTATAAGTTCGTCAATAAGGTCTGATTTATCTGCATCATCATTTACAATCATTATCTTGCGGTACATATCAATTCTCTGATTAAGACTTGAAATGTAATTCTCAGGAATATGAGCGTCTATCTGAATATCAACAAGACACTCAGGTACCTTTTCGGGTACTTCTCCCTTTTCCTCTGCTATTGCCTCGTAAAGCAGTTTAAGGTACATATCATAGCCTACAGCCTCCATATGTCCATGCTGCCTGCCGCCGAGTATACTTCCTGCACCTCTGATTTCAAGGTCACGGAGTGCAATTCTGAATCCGCTGCCGAACTGTGTGAATTCTCTCATTGCATTAAGTCTCTTTGTGGCAATTTCAGTAAGCACCTTGTCACGCTGATAGGTGAAATATGCATAGCCTCTGCGGTTTGAACGGCCTACACGTCCTCTCAGCTGATAAAGCTGTGAAAGTCCGAATCTGTCTGAATCTTCTATGATAAGCGTATTTACATTCGGCACGTCTACACCTGTTTCAATGATTGTGGTACATACAAGAATATCTATTTCATGTTCAACAAGTTGTTCCCATATATCCGACATAGCATCTTCACTCATTTGTCCGTGTGCATAGGCAATTCTTGCCTCGGGGAGAAATTTCTGCAAACGTGACACGCAAGCCTGTATTGTTTCTACTCTGTTGTGTATATAGTAAACCTGTCCGCCACGTCTTAATTCACGGACTATAGCCTGTACAAGTGTACCCTCATTATATTCAATGACATATGTCTGAACAGGATATCTGTCCTGCGGCGGTTCTTCAAGTACCGACATATCTCTTATTCCGCTCATTGCCATATTGAGAGTTCTCGGAATAGGTGTAGCTGAAAGCAGAAGAACATCTACTCCTGTAAAGCTTTCCTTGAATTTTTCCTTATGTGCAACACCAAAACGCTGTTCCTCGTCTATGATTGCAAGTCCTAAATCCTTGAACACGACGGATTTCTGAATAATCTTGTGTGTGCCTATAAGAATATCAATTTTACCCTGTTTAAGTTTCTTTATGATTTCGGTCTGCTGTTTCGGAGAACGGTATCTGCTGAGTAATTCCACATTTACAGGGAAATGCTCAAAACGTCTCAATGCTGTTTGATAATGCTGATATGCAAGAACTGTTGTCGGTGCAAGAATAGCACACTGCTTTCCCGACATAACGCATTTCATTGCGGCACGAAGTGCAACCTCGGTTTTTCCAAAGCCTACATCTCCGCAAAGCAGTCTTTCCATAGGTCTCGGACGTTCCATATCAGCTTTGATTTCCTGTATGGACTGCAGCTGGTCATCAGTTTCAACATAGGGGAAACGCTCCTCAAAGTCACGCTGAATTTCATCATCGGGAAAAAACGGAAATCCCTCGCTGTTTTCACGCTTTGCGTAAAGTTCAATGAGTTCATGCGCCATATCCTTTACAGCGTGTTTTACATTTGAACGTGTTTTCTGCCATTCTGCCGAACCGAGTTTATTCAGCTTAACACCGCTGTCATCTCTCGGACCGATATATTTTGAAACCATGTCAAGCTGTGTAACAGGGATATAAAGCTTATCTGTGCCTGCATACTGAATAGTGATATAGTCCTTTGTGACACCTTCAAGCTCAAGCTTTCTGATACCGATAAAACGTCCTATGCCATGTCCCGAATGTACAACAAGGTCGCCCTCGGTAATATCTGCAAGACTGCGGATTTCTTCCGCTTTGTTTTTCTTTTTGCGGCTCTTTTTTCGTGCAGAGTCCATAGCACGTCCCTGTGTAATAAGAACCGTCTTATTTTCGGGATACTCAAAGCCGCCTGCAAAACTGCCTGTCATAAGGAGAACTCTGCCGTTTTGCGGCTCTATTCCCTCATTTAAAAGGTCACAGGGAATACCCTCGTCAATTAAATCCTGTTTGAGTATAGGGAGAGTTTTCTCACTGCCTGCGGCAAGGATAATGCGGTATTTTCTCTGCTTGTATTCAATAAGGTCTTCAAGAAGAAGTTTCATTTCACCGCCCCAAGAAGCTGTCTGCATTGCGTCAAAGCTTACAAGACGGCGGAAATCTATTCGTTCACCGCTCTGCATGAAACTGCTCATATAGAAGCAGATTTTTTTATCAGCGATATTCTGTATCTGCGGAATATCAAGAATATATCCGTCAAGTCCCTTGCAAAGCTGACCGTCTTCAAGAAGAATTCTTATATCTTCATTGTAACGTGTGAGAACTCCGTTTGCATTGTCGAGAACCGATGAATAATCACTGAAAAGCACAACACCGTCAATATAATTGAAAATTGTTGACGGCTCACCGTATACAAGGGGATAATATTTTACAGCATGAGCAATAATCTCACCGCCACGGAGTCTGTGAACGTCTGCACCGAGATGTTCACGGATAAGCTCCATGCGTTTTCCCCTTGCCTTTTTGCAAAGCTCCTCTATTTTATCTGCAAGCTCCATATTATCAAAGAGAATTTCACTTGCAGGAGAAATACTCACACTTTCAAATGAGTCTGTTCTTCGCTGTGAGTCTGTGTCGAATTCGGAAATCGAGTCTATTTCGTCACCCCACAGCTCAATTCTGAAAGGCTTATCCGCCTGTACAGGAAAAATATCAAGGATAGAGCCACGGATAGAAAACTGTGACGCACCCTCAACCTTTTCACAGCGCTGATAACCACAGGCTGAAAGAGTTACAGCCATTTTCTGCAAATCAATCTCATCACCCTGTTTAAGAGTAATATCAGCCGCAATAAGCACACCCACAGGAATAACAGGCTGCATAACAGCTTCAATACTTGCGCATATGACCTTGCACAAGCCGTTTACAGCCTTTGTGAGAGCAGATATACGCATATACTCATACTCGTGATTTGAGCTGTCTACGGGCGTGAAAACGAGTTCCTTTGACGGAAAGAGAACAGCGTCCTCCTGTCCCGACATAGTATTTATATCGTCACAGAGTTTTTTAGCCTCAGCCTCAGTACCCGTAATAACAAGATTGATTTTTTCACCGCTGAGAGCAGTGATAAGCTGTGCCCTGTGAATATGAGAAAGTCCCGAAACAGAAACAGGACTTATTTTCTTTTCAATAGCGTCACGAATACTTTTAAATCCGCTAAGCTCCGAAAAAATATTGCTGAAAATATTCATTGTAAATCTCCGTTTTGCTTATGAATTATATTTATTCATAGCCTCATCAGTTTTGCCCTGTACCATAAGCTTAATGCACTCACAGGCATTTTCAGCCGAGAGAGTCATTTTCTCAGCGTCTTCCTTACCGAATTTACCGAGCACCCACTTAGCAAGGTCATAGTCGGGATGCGGCTTTTTGCCCACACCGATTTTAATGCGCTGATAATCGTCACGGCCTGTCTGCTCACAGATATTTCTGAGACCGTTGTGACCGCCGTGACTTCCCTTTCTGCGAATTCTCAGCTTGCCTGTGTCAAGCGAAATATCATCGCAGACCACAATCAGCTTAGTAACGTCAATTTTGTAGAATTCAAGTGCTTTCACAACAGATTCACCGCTTAAATTCATATAGGTAGTCGGCTTTAGGAGCAGACAGCGTACATCACCGAGCATAACCTCAGCAGTTTTGCCTTTAAACTGCATACGGTTAATATCAGCACCGCACTGCTTTGCAAGTGTATCAAGCACATTAAAGCCTGCATTATGCCTTGTATTATCATATTCAGGTCCGGGATTTCCAAGACCTGCGATTACATATTCTATTTTACCCTTCGGAGTGTTTGAATTCTGTGAAATTCTGTCGAACACATCAAAAATACTCATAATTAATCTCCTTTATCTTTTCTTAAATTGCAAAATCTTTAGTTTTCTGTGTTTTAATACTCGTAACTGTCTGTATCCTGAAAATCAAAAGCC
>JAKSQU010000081.1 GCA_024403965.1 Ruminococcus sp. | reverse complement strand
GCGCAACGCCTTGGTAAGGCGTAGGTCGTCGGTTCAAGTCCGATCATCAGCTCCATAACGTTAAAAAGTCCGATTTTTCGGACTTTTTTTATTGTATCCGACCCCCCCCCAGTTGAACTGGGGGTTTTCGGATACAAAAAAGCAGTCTGTACCAATCGACAGACTGCTTTGCTTTTTCGGAGTATTTACTCTTACTACAAAAAATATTTACCCCTTAACCCCCACAGCCTTATTCTTATCCTTGCTGAAAAGGTATTTAAGAAGAACAGGTGTTAGAATGCTTGATGTAATGATAAGGAGAATAACACCTGTTGAGAATGAAGAATTAATAATACCGAGACCGAGTCCCTTGTCTGTGATGATAAGAGCAACTTCACCTCGTGTCATCATTCCGATACCGACTTTAAGGCTGTCAGACCAGTTGAATTTGCAGATTTTAGCTACAGCACCACAGCCGATAATCTTGCTGAGAAGTGCAACGAGTACAAATCCTACCGCAAATACGATAGTTTCTGCGTTTACTGTTGAGAAATCTGTTTTAAGTCCGATACCTACAAAGAACATAGGTGCAAAGAACATATATCCGTTTATGCTTACACGTCTGTCAATGTATTCAGCATCACGCACGTTGCAGAGAATAATTCCTGCGAAATATGCGCCTGTGATATCAGCAATTCCGAAATACTTTTCAGCTACATATGCCATGATAAGACAAAGGCTGATTGCGATAATCGGAATTCTTCTTGTATGAGCGTGTTTTTCATCGTACTTTCTGAATATCTTGTAGAAGATATATCCGAGAATTACTGAAAGTACAAGGAATAAAAAGATTTTTCCTGTGATAAGGAGCGGTTTGCTGTTCGGGTCTTTGAAACCGAGAACAAATGTAAGCACGATAATACCGATAATATCGTCGATAATTGCGGCACTGAGAATAATCTGTCCCACTCTGCTCTTGAGATATCCGAGTTCCTTGAGAACTTCAACAGTGATTCCGACCGATGTTGCTGTCATTATACAGCCTGTGAATACAGCCTTGAACATTTCGTCACTGCCCCATGATGCAAATCCGAAAACACCCATATAAAGCAGACTGCCGCAGATAAGCGGAACAAATACACCGACACAGGCGACGATAAATGCGATAAGTCCCGATTTTTTCAGTTCCTGCAAATTTGTTTCAAGACCTGCGGAGAACATGATGATAATAACACCGATTTCCGCCATCTGATTGATAAATGCCGACGGCTCAACAATATTGAGCAGACACGGACCAATAATAAGTCCCGCAATGATTTCTCCGACAACCATCGGAGCTTTGCATTTTCTTGCGATAAGTCCGAACAATTTTGCTGAAACAAAAATAATTGCAAGGACACGCAGAACTTCATAGCTTTCCATAAATATCCTTCTTCCTGTAAGCAAAAATAAAGGAGCAGATGCTCCTTTTCTTTTATTATACTATGATTAACAGGTCAAGTCAAGATTATTTCCCGAAAAACAGGGAAATATAGTGCCAAATTATTTCAAATATAAAGTGCTTTATTTATGCATTAATTTGTGAAAAAACATTTCCTATTCTGTCGCAGATAAGCAAATCCGCATTGCTGTCCATCTGAGTAGGGGACATATTGATAATGACAAGGCTGTTTCCCTTGAAATAGCGGATAAGTCCTGCCGCAGGGTATACATTCAGAGATGTACCGCCTATAATCAGTGTATCAGCCTGAGAAATTGCTTTTACAGAGCCGTTTACTGTATCATCGTCAAGACCTTCTTCATATAGAACAACATCGGGCTTGACAATTCCGCCGCATTCACAATGCGGTACGCCTTCTGAATTGATTATATAATTCACATCATGGAATTTTCTGCATTTTTCACAGTAGTTTCTGAGAACACTTCCGTGAAGTTCAAACACCTTTTTACTGCCTGCCGCCTGATGAAGTCCGTCGATATTCTGAGTAACAACAGCGGTCAGCTTTCCTTTTTCTTCGAGTTCGGCAAGTTTGAGATGTGCCGCATTAGGCTTTGCATCGGTACAAATCATCTTTGCTCTGTAGAAACGGTAAAATTCTTCGGGTTTTCTTATGAAAAAGGTATGGCTGAGAATGGTTTCGGGCGGATATTTCCATTGCTGATTGTAAAGACCGTCAACACTTCTGAAATCGGGGATGCCGCTTTCAGTTGAAACGCCTGCACCGCCGAAAAATACTATTCTTTCAGATTTGCTGACAATTTCATTCAGCATTTCTATTTTATCCATTATCTGTCACCCACAATCTTAATGTAGAATTTTCTGTTTCTCGGACCATCAAATTCGCAGAAATATATACCCTGCCATGTGCCGAGAAGCGGTTTTCCCTTTGTGATGATAACAGTTTCACTTGCACCTACAGCAGATGACTTGATATGTGCGTCGGAATTGCCTTCCATGTGACGATATCCGCTTAAATCGGGGAATGACTTGTCGAGTCCCATGATAAAGTCGGTTTTTACGTCGGGGTCAGCATTTTCGTTAATGGTTATAGCCGCAGTTGTATGCGGACAGAAAACAACGCATATTCCTTCGTATACACCGCTTTCTCTTATTGCGGCATTTACTTCCTTTGTAATGTCTATAAGCCCCTGTGACGGAGTCTGTAACTGAAAATCAAACAGCATGTTATTTATCTCCTTTTATATAATACTGACAGAATGAATTCATAGGACACTGAGTACATTTCGGTGACCTTGCTCTGCATATATCTCTGCCGAATTCAACTATTCTGTGACAGAAATCCGAAGAAGTATCGGGATTGAGAATTTTCAGCAAATCCTTTTCAACCTTTGCAGGCTCTTTGTTTTTAGTAAGACCGAGTCTGCCTGTTATTCGTATGCAGTGAGTATCTGTAACAACAGCAGGCTTTCCGAAAACATCACCAAGCATAAGATTTGCGGTTTTTCTGCCTATTCCCGAAAGAGTAAGGAGTTTTTCCATAGTATCGGGAACATTTCCGCCGAAATCATTAATAAGCTGATTAGCCATTTCCTTTATGCTTTTTGCTTTTGTATGGTAGAAACCGCACGGCTTGACATCCTGTTCAAGTTCTTCAAGGTCAGCGTCAGCAAAGCTTTGAAGTGTAGGATATTTCACAAAGAGAGTTTTAGTGACAACATTAACTCTTGCGTCAGTGCACTGAGCCGCAAGTCTTGCTGCAAACATAAGCTGATAAGGTTCATCATAGTCAAGAGTACATTCAGCGTCGGGATAGAGCTTTTCAAGCTCAGCAGACGCAAGCTCAGCTATTTCCTTTTTCTTCATATTCTTCTCCTTTCAGTTTCTTTTCAAGTGCGAGAAGTTCATCATAAACCCTGTACATTTTCTGAACTGTGTTTTCAAGAAAATAGTAGTGCTTTATGTAGAAAATCAGCAGTACAAGAATAATAGTGACAAGGAGAAGTGCACCGATAACATCCTTAATCATAAGTACAGCGGTAAAAATGCTTAGTATAACAGCAAACATCATAGTAACAAGGAAATGCACAAGTCTTTCATGCTGCATAAACTGAATTTTGTCCATATGCTCGGACATAATTGAATTAAGCTCATTCATGTCGGAGCACTTTGCTATTCTTTCGGAAACTGTATTCATATATTTGGTAAGATATTCGGTCATAATAATCAACTCCTATTATAATAATATAACTTTTACAGCTTAATGTCAATAAAAAACGGAGAGAAACGATAATAGTGCTCTCCGTAAATGTTGGTATATTAATGTTTTGCAGCATGCGCCCGAAAATACAGATTTGTTGCGGCGGCTGCGCCGCATTTTTTTAATACTTATTTACATAGGATTTTCCGCAAATATAAATGCGTAAAATTTCTGTCCGTTTGTTTCAGTTGAAATAAAGCTTTCTGCCTTTGCAAGTGTCGGATTTTCAACACCGCCCAGTGTATTATATTCACCTTCTGTAAGAAGAATGAAATACTTATCTACGTCATCCTGAATTTCATACCACTTTGTAGATACCTGATAAATTCGCTTTGTAATGCCTGTTGCTTCAACTGTAATATCTCTTGCTCTTACTCTGCTGTCTGATACAACTGAAAGTGAATTTGCATTCCAGAATGTAGCATAGCCGTAGTGAAGGTCATTTTCGTCAAGGAAATCTGCAAGAGCAAAAAGATTATTTTTCTTGTAGCAGTCCTTAGGTTCTGCAAGATTACCGCTTATATTCATAAAGCCTGTGAGCATGAATGGTACTGCAAGAAGTACTGCAAGTCTTGAAACATTCTGCTTGTCAGCAACTGCCCAGAGTACAAACGCAGTTGAGAGTATTGCTGATGTACTGATAACAGGAACAAGTCTCCAGTTTGCAGATGAAAGCAGACCGAAAATGTAACCCGAAAGAACAAGTGCAGTTACAGCCCAGTGTGACCATACCCAGAATTTCATTGCTCTGCCCTTGCTGTCGTTGCCGTATTTGCCGTAGAAACATGTTGCAACAACAGGGAGTACAAAAAGAAGAAGTGCACTGAAAATATAAATAAGATTAATAATGCCTTCTTTGCCGAAAAGCAGCTTGCCTGAAATATTTTCAACACCGAGAACAGACATCCATGCCTCAGGAAGTCCGAGTACATGGTCTTTCCATTCGCTCATAGAAGAATAACCCGAATATGCATCAGCATATCCTGCTTTAAGGTCACCCTTCCATGCATTGTTCATGAGAATTCCGAGAACTGTCATAATACCGAGTGAAATAACAAGGCATACGATTTTTACAGTCTTGCGGCTGATGAGTTTATTGTTTGTATCAACGAAATATTCAGCAAAAACAGCACCAATCATAGGTACAAGGAAAATAGACATTGCTGAAATTCCGTCTGTTGCGGCGAACATTACGAAAAGAAGAAGAACAGAAACTGTCACGATAACGTGAATCATATTCTTTTTCTTTGCCTTTTCATCATCAGAGAATGAACGTCCTTTTTCAAGGAGATTTCTGAGTCTGAAAATGAGAAATGCGCCGATTAAAAGGAAGAGAATTCCGAGTGAATAATAAATTGTATGTCCCCAGAATATTTCTCTCATTTTAGCAGATGCAAGAGTCATTCCAAGGAAAAAGGCTGTTCCTGTCAGCGCCGCAGGAGTGCTGATTTTCATTTCCTTAAGCATAAGGAAAAGGAACACTGTAAGAAGAATGAAGAATCCCATCATACCGATAATGTGAGCCTTTAATGAAAGACCGAAAATGCTTATCATTGGCTGCATTATGAGATTTGTACCGAATGGAAGAAAGCATGCATAAGTAAAATCGGGGTCATAAACCTTTCCGCTTTCATATGATGCATTCGCCCACATGATAGTATCTGTGCAGTCTGCGTGAAATTCTGATTTTGAAACAGTTGTGATATAGTAGATAACTGAAACTACAGAGAAAAGAAAGATTAAAAGTGAAACTGAAAGAACAGTTATTTTTTTGAATAAATCAAAATTGAATGATTTTGTTTCTGCGGCTGCTGTTTCGGCTGATTCAGTATTTTCAGCTGTTTCGGCTGCAGCAGTTTCTTCTGTGATTTCAGTTTCAGCCTTTTTGTTTGTTTCAGCTGTGATATTTGTGTTTGTGTCGCTCATTTTTCTGTACTCCTTACTTTTTCTTACTGTAAAGCAGAATTTTTCTTGCAAAGAAATTCCAGAAGAATGATGCAGCTGTAGAAACTATTTTAGCAATCATCTGAAATGCGCTTGTTTTATCAGCAAGCCAGAATTCAAATGCCTTTGTGATACCCATTGTAAGAAACAGTCCTACAAGTCCTATTGCCGCAAATCCCAGAAATTCAGCAAGCTTTGATTTTACATTGGAATTTTTGAAAATCCAGAATGTACTTATAAGGTAATTGACGATGAGACCTGCAACGAAGGAAAGTGAATTAGCCGCAACTGCGTAGTTTTCGTGAAAAACAAATCTGAAAAGAATATATGAAACTCCCCAGTCAACAACAGTAGCAAGACCGCCGACGAAAACATAGCGGAAAAACTGAATAAATGTGTTATCAGTATCACCGACGAAGAGTTTGCCGAATTTTCTTTCACGCAGCAGCTGCATTACTTCCTTAAAGCTATTGTCAGCCATTACTTCTTCTCCTCGTGATATTCTTTTTCAGTATTTACATTCCAGATGTTTGATTTGTCAGTAGCGCCTGTCTTGATATTCTTGACAGCTTCAAATGAAGTAACCATTGAGTGGTCGATATTGTTGTAACGGTGCTGACCGTTTCTTCCGACACAGTAGAGATTGTCGATAGTATCGAGATATTCGATAAGGTCATCCATTTCATCATATGTATCAAAGTAAGCAGGGTAAGCCTTCTTAACCTTTTCCATATGTGTGTCGATAACTTCGTTTTCATTGCTGATAAGACCAAGCTTAACCATTTCCTTAACGCAGAAACGTGAGAACTGTTCTTCTGTCATATTCCAGAACTTGTCGCCTTCGTTTACGAAATATTCAAGACCAACCCAAACAGTATTCTTTAAATCCTTAACCATGTAAGGTGACCAGTTGTTATAAATCTGGAAACGTCCCATCTTAACACGTCTGTCCTGTACATAAACCCAGCAGTCAGGCACGATATTGCCGACAGTACGCATTTTTGTGAGATTTTTGAGATTGAGCTTAGGTACAAGTACACCGAGAGTCATATAGTCACGGTAAGGAAGTCCCTGTGCAATTCTTGCAGCATTCTCAGGAACGTCATTCATACCTGCAACAAGGTCCTTGACAGGCATTGAAGAAATAACATAGTCACCGTCAAGCTGAATTTCCTGACCGTCCTTGATATATGTAACACCTGTGAGCTTATTGTCAGCATTCTTGTGGAGCTTTTTAACGCCTGCATTCATAATGATAGTACCGCCGAGCTTTTTAACTTCATCAGCAGTAACTTCCCAGAGCTGACCGGGACCGAGCTTAGGATACTTGAATTCTTCGATAAGAGATGTATTAACCTTGCGTCCCTTTACATTGAAAAGCTTTCCGAAGAAATCCTTGATAATACCTACAATTGAAAGTCCCTTTGTACGCTGTGCACCCCATGATGCGTCGATTTCGCTTGGGTGTCTGCCCCAGAGATTTTCTGTGTAGTATTCAAAGAACATTGAATAGAGTTCCTTACCAAAGCAGTTGATATAGAAATTTTCGAGATTATTCTCAGGTTTCTTATGAACAGCAGCAGCAAGATAGCTGAAACCAACCTTCATAGTTGTGAAGAAACCGAAATTCTTGATTGTCTCAGGCTTAAGTGAAACAGGGTAGTCATAGAACTTGTCATTAAAGAGAATTCTTGAAACTCTGCGTCTCTTGAGCATTACACGGTTTTCCTTCTGCGGGTCAGGACCGCCTTCTTCAACACTTATATGTCTCTTGAGATATCTGTCATCAGATGAAGGAGCGCCCTGCATAGGGAGCATATTTCCCCACCATTCATTAACCTCGGGAATTTTTGAGAAGAAACGGTGTCCGCCCATATCCATGCGGTTGCCTTTATAATTTACTGTTTTAGAAATACCGCCGATAGCGTTAGTTTCTTCAAGTACAGTTACTTCAAATTCACCAGAGTTGTCCTTTAGCAGTTCGTATGCGGCTGTAAGACCTGCAGGACCTGCACCAATAATAATTACCTTCTTCATTTTTGTCCTCCTTAAAGTAAAGTGTATCTTTATAATATTAATATCAGCACATATGAGAGTACATAATATTTTACATTATATTATAACACAAAATAAAACTAAATACAAGTGATTTGAAAAAAATTCATATTCAGACCTTGGCTGAAATGGATTATATATATTAGACGTTTTGAAACTGCAAAAACTCTCACTAATTTTAAAAAAATTTCTTTCAAAAGTCAGTTTTTTAATGATTATACCATAAATTGATGATTTTTCGTCGGTTACGCTTACGATATATCATCATTTTACTATTATTATCACAATTATGATATACCCGCAGGAGAATTAAAGCTATAATATACTTGTAAATTGTGAACGAATTATTGATTAAATTGAAAACAATGTTTTTTAACAAATTATTTTATTTTGAAAGGGGAACCAAACAATGAGAAAATCATTCAGAAAAAGTGCAGCTTTTCTTTCTGCACTTACAATTGCAGCAGGAACACTTCCTGCATTCTCTGCAAATGCTGCTGATATGCTCGGTGACGCTAACTGTGACGGCGAAATTAACATGGCTGACGCTGTAATCATCATGCAGTATATTGCAAATCCGTCAAAATATGGTTTACAGGGCAGTGATTTAAACCATATGACAGAACAGGGTATGCTTAATGCTGATGTAAGCGAGCGTGGCAACGGCGTTACAAATGCTGACGCACTTGCAATTCAGAAGTATATGTTAAAGCTTATCAGCTCACTTCCTGAGTCTGTAAGCAGTAATCCTGTTGTAACACAGCCGACAACACAGAGCACAACTACTACTACAACTACAACCACCACCACCACAACAACTACTACAACACAGCCTACAACAACTACAACCACAACTACCACTCCGACAACAACTACTACAATTACTACAACACAGGGCGCACAGAATGCACTCGGCATTAAGGATTTCGGTACACCAATGAACGAAAATGCAACAATGGTTGCTGATTTCCGCAAGGGAGCATCATCTGAGTTCTTTGCATCAGAAGGCTGGACAAACG
>JAKSQU010000080.1 GCA_024403965.1 Ruminococcus sp. | reverse complement strand
AACAGCTTCCGCCGACAAGCTTTTTCTCATCAAATCAGACAGACGAGGAAAATTATGAAAAGGAAGACCTTGAAAGCGTACTTGATGACTGTCTTGCACTTTCAATGCCGCAGAAACATCTGTTATGGCACTATCGTTCAAGACACGAAAGCCTTATTGCGTTCAGCAATGCAAAGTATTACGAAAACAAGCTTTATACATTCCCGTCACCTGATGACCAGATATCTGAGGTAAGCTGGGTACACGTTGACGGCTACTATGACAAGAGTTCAACAAGAACAAACAAGGCAGAGGCACAGGCGGTAGTAGACGAAATCTGCCGCAGACTTGCAGACGAAGAACTCAGAAAACTCAGTATCGGTGTAGTTACATTCAGCTTGCCGCAGCAGAATCTCGTAGACGATTTGCTTATGGACGCATTCAGAGCAAATCCGCAGCTTGAACAGTGGGCAAATGAAATGTACGAGCCTATTCTCATCAAGAATCTTGAAAACGTACAGGGTGATGAGAGAGACGTAATCATGTTCACAGTCGGTTACGGACCTGACAAGGAAGGAAAGCTGTCCATGAATTTCGGACCGCTCAACCGTGACGGCGGATGGCGCAGACTTAACGTAGCAATTTCTCGTTCAAAGTGTAAAATGATAGTGTTCTCTGTTATAACTCCTGATATGATAGACCTTTCAAGAACACGTTCAGATGGTGTTGAAGGATTAAAGGGATTCCTTGAATTTGCCGCAAAGGGCAAGAATGCAATTGCAGTAAAGGCAGGTTCACAGAGCAGAAACGACAGCTTTGCACAGGTAGTTTCAGCAGAAATTTCAAAGCTCGGATATGAGTCGAAGTGCAGTGTAGGCTGTTCTGACTATAAGATAGACGTAGCAGTTGTAAATCCTGATAAGCCTGAATCCTATATACTCGGAATTAACTGCGGCAGTGAGTCTAATTACAAAAACGGCACAGCAAGTGACAGAACGTTGTCACAGCCGTCAGTACTTAAAGGGCTTGGCTGGAATGTTATGAACGTATATATGCTTGACTGGCTTGACAATAAGGACAAGGTACTTGCAAGAATCAGGAGCGAGATTGAAAAATGTGTTGAAAACTACCGCAATCCAAAGACAGAAAAGGAAGAATCAAAGCCAAAGCAGACACTTGTTTTTGAAAAGGAAGAAGAAAAAAGCTTTGAGGAAAACTTTGAAACCTATGAGCCTTATAAAATCAAGGTGCGTGGAAAAGCTGAAAGCTTTACAGAAGAAAATCTTGCAAAGATTACAGAATGCATAAATGAAATTCTTGAGGCAGAGTCACCGGTAAGCAAGAAAATGCTTGTTAAAAAGGTGCTTGAAAGCTGGGAAATATCAAGAAATACAGCGTCAGTAAAGAACGTATTTGATAAGGCACTTGAAAAGTCAGAGGGAATAACAGATGTCTTCGGCGAAAGTGAATTTATCTGGCATAAAGCACAGAATAAAGACAAATACAATTTGTGCCGTGCAAACAGCACTGACGAAAACCGCAGAGCATTTGACGATATCGCACCCGAAGAAATTGCAGTGGGAATAAAGCGTATTATGGAAAGACAGGCGGCAATGCAGAGAGAAGATTTACTGCGTGAAACAGCACATCTTTTCGGATACACAAGACTTACAGAAACAATAGAAACAGCAGTTTCGCTTGGAATAAAGACAGCAAAGCAAAGAGGCTGGGTAGAATTTTCCGAAGACGGAAAGATAACATACTCAGGCGAATGAGCGGAGGAAAAAATTGAAAAACAGATTACTGATATTAATAGGAAAAATAATAGTAAAGCTACTCAAACTGATGAAAAGAAATGCAGGAAATCTTCCTGGCATAATTCTGTGGCATTTATCAGGACAGAAAAGCGTATCAATGTTTAAGGTGGATTGTCCGATAATTGCTGTAACAGGAACAAACGGCAAAACATCAGTGACAAACTGTATAGCACAGCTTTTTGAAAGGAGCGGAAAGAAGATAATCATAAACCGTGAGGGAAACAATCTTGACACAGGCATATGTTCGCTTCTTCTCCGTTACTGTGATATGTCAGGAAAGGTAGACGCAGATTATCTTATCCTTGAAACTGATGAATCACACGTTCCTGTAGTGTATTCACAGTTAAAGCTTGACACACTTGTAGTGCTTAATTTCTTCAGAGACCAGCTTGACCGAAACGGTGAAATGGAAACACTTATTCAGAAGATAAACGGTTTCTGCAGGACTTTTGAGGGAAATCTCATTTTAAACGGAGATGACCCGAATACAGCAAGACTCGGCAAAGCAAATCCAAAGAATAAAAACGTCAAATATTTCCATGCCGAGCCGTATGCATTTGCCACAGACAAGATATTCGAGGCATCTGAAGGAAGATTTTGTCCTTTCTGCGGTGAACCGCTTGAATACGAATATTATCAGTATTCACATATCGGAAAATTCATCTGTAAAAACTGTAAATTCGGTGATTATGAGCCATATATGACAGCAAGCGGAATAGACCTTGAAAAGCCTGTTTTTACAGCTGACGGACATGAGTATTCACCAAAGCTGAACAGCATTTACAATGTTTACAACATGACAGCAGTAGCATCAGCCGCAAAGCTGTACGAAATTGATGAACAAATCACTGATGATGTAATATCAAACTATACAGTAAACAATGGACGTATGGAAAATTTTATGCTGAAAGACCGTATGGCAACACTTAATCTTGCAAAAAATCCTGTCGGAGCAAATATGACACTCCGAGTGATGAATGAAATGCAGGGTGAAAAGGAACTTCTTTTCGTACTCAATGACAACGTAGCTGACGGACTTGATGTATCATGGATATGGGACATCAATTTCAGCATATTTGAAAGAGTAACAAGAGTAGTTACATCAGGTACAAGAGCACATGACATAGCAGTAAGAATTAAATGTTCAGGCTATGACGCAGAAAAAATAGCAGTAAGACCTGACCTTGATGATGCAGTTGAAGAACTTGCCAGAACCGAGGGACGAAAGTTTGTTATAGCGAATTATACAGCAGTACAGCCTACAAGAAGTGCACTGAAAAGGTATATAGCAAAGCATGGAGGTAAAAGCGAATGAAAACAATAAAAATACTTCATATGTATGCAGATATGCTTGACCTTTACGGTGACAGCGGAAATATGGAAATCATAAAATACCGCTGTAAAATGCGTGGGATAGAGTGTGAAACAGACAAATATTCCGTAGACAGCCCTATGCCCGATTTTTCGTCATATGACCTTATCTACATCGGAGGCGGTGCAGACCTTGAACAGCAGCATATTTCAGCAGACCTTTTAAAGTGTAAGGACGGAATAGAAAAAGCGTATAAAAACGGAACATTTCTTTTCCTTATATGCGGCGGATATCAGCTTATGGGAAAATATTACCGTGATGCAGACGGCAACGACATAAAAGGTCTCGGATTATTTGATTATTACACAGTAGCTCCGACAAGCAGAAGAAAACGCTGTATAGGAAATATCGTAGTAGAAACAGAAATCACAGGTACACCTGTAAAGGTAGTAGGATTTGAAAATCACGGCGGACAGACACAGGAAGTAAAGACACCATTCGGAAAGGTGCTTTACGGAAACGGAAACTGTTCAAAATCCGAGGCGGAGGGATATACAGAGAAGAATGTAATAGCGACATATCTTCACGGACCAATGCTTTCAAAGAATCCTGAGATATCAGACTATATGATAGAATACTGTATCAACAGAGAAGCAGAAACACCCGAAAAACTAAAACCGCTTAATGACAAGCTTGAAAACGAATGCCGAAACGTAATGCTCGGCAGACTTCTTAAATAAAAAAACAATGCCGTACAGATTTTTGAAATCTGTACGGCATATTTTATTTCTTCATCTTAAATCATATTTTCACTTAGTATATTTATCTGTTTATTAGTCTTCAGCAGCAACTGATGAGATAACCTCTGCAAGAAGTGCAGCAGGGAGCTGCTCATATCTTTCGAAATCAAATGTGAAACTGCCCATGCCTCTTGTAGTCTGACGGAGATACATAGCAAAATCATGCATTTCTCTCATAGGAACTTCTGCCTGAATCATAGTAGTACCATGAGCAACAGGCTCCATACCGAGAACTCTGCCACGTCTCTTGTTAAGTTCACCCATGATATCGCCTGTGTTATCGTCAGGAGCAGTAACCTTTAAAGTACCGATAGGTTCAAGCATAACAGGGTCAGCCTGTCGTAAGCCTTCCTTGTAAGCGATAGATGCAGCAGTTTTGAATGCCATTTCTGATGAGTCAACAGGATGATATGAACCATCAACAAGAATAGCCTTGAGTCCGACAACAGGACAACCTGCAAGAACACCCTTCTTTACGCTGTCTTCAAGACCCTTCTGAACAGCAGGGAAATAGTTCTTAGGAACAGCACCGCCGAATACCTTTTCTTCAAAAATAAGAGTATCGCTGATACATGGTTCAAATTCAATCCATACATGACCATACTGACCATGACCGCCTGACTGTTTCTTGTGTTTGCCTTCAACCTTAACTTTTTTGCGGATAGTTTCCTTATATGCAATCTTAGGAACTGAAAGTGCAATATCCACACCGAACTTGCCCTTGAGTTTAGCAGCAGCAACTTCAAGGTGCTGTTCACCAAGACCGCTTAAAATCTGTTCCTTAGTGCTTTCATCCTGTTCATAAGTAAGAGTAGGGTCTTCTTCGATAAGTCTCTGAATACTTGCAGAAATCTTAGCCTCGTCACCCTGTGCCTTAGCCTTTACTGTCATTGAATAGCAAGGCTTAGGAAATTCCATTTCAGCAAACTTAATAACATTTGAAGGAGCACAAAGAGTAGCGCCTGTGTTAGCAGTAATCTTAGCAGCAACAACGATTTCACCTGCGTTAGCAGAAGTAACCTCTGTCTGCTTTTTGCCGCAGAGAGTGTAGAGCTTGCCGATTTTTTCTGTTTCACCAGTTACAGCGTTAATAACCTCAGAGTTAGCAGAAAGCTTACCGGAAACAACTCTTATCATAGACATTTTGCCTACA
Organism: Ruminococcus sp.; assembly: GCA_024403965.1. GTDB lineage: Bacteria > Bacillota > Clostridia > Oscillospirales > Ruminococcaceae > Ruminococcus. Next base: position 3,678 of record JAKSQU010000080.1, on the reverse strand, counting down.
AACGGGTCAGCAATTGTCTTGAAGATGTAAGCTGAAAGCGGCGCATCTGCATTGCATTCAACCTCGATAATATCATCTGATGCAGTAACAGCCTCAGTTTTGCCAACCTCAGCAGGTGACGGAAGAAGTAACTCAAATTCCTTTAAGAGCATATCAATACCCGAAAGGTCAGCCGCAGAAGTGCAGACAACAGGAGTGATAATACCTCTGTTCATACCATCGTGAATACCGTCGATGAGTTCATCCTGTGTGAATGGTTCACCCTCAAAGAATTTCTCCATAAGAGCATCTGATGTTTCAGCAACAGCCTCAGAAACTGCGGCAACAAGACCATCAACACGATATTCAAACTTTTCAGAAATTTCAGCAGTAGGCATATCAGTTTCAACAGCATTACCCTTGCTGTCATATTTGTAAGCCTTCATTTCGATAAGGTTAACGAATGAAACAATCTGACCATTGCTGATAACAGGAACTACAACAGGACAGATAGTAGGACCGAAAACAGTTTTGAGTTCTGTGAGAACGTTGAAGAAATTAGCATCCTTGTCATCAATCTTAGTAACAGCAATCATTCTTGACTTGCCCTGTTTTTCAGCCTCAGCGTAAGCCTTTCTTGCACCTACCTTAACACCCGATTTAGCAGAAACAGTAATAAGAACAGTATCTGCCGCACGGATACCCTCGGTCATTTCAGCCGCAAAGTCGAAAAGACCCGGAGTATCAAGTATATTGAATCTGTAATCATCATAATCAAAAGAAGCAAGAGAAGTACCAATAGAAATTTTTCTCTTGATTTCTTCGGGGTCATAGTCGCATACAGTAGTACCGTCAGCAGTTTTGCCGAGACGGTCAGATGCACCTGCCTTATAAAGAAGTGCCTCTGCAAGAGAAGTTTTACCGGAACCATTGTGACCGGCAAATGCAATATTTTTTATTTTGTTGACATCATAAGTTTTCATTGTAAATTTCTCCTCTGAATAAATTAATAAAAATATACAGTTTTTAATAACAGTATGTGTTTATTATAAGCTATTATTAATAAAAAGGCAATACTTATTCGATATTTTCTATATTTTGTATTATATTTAATATATATTATTGTGCATTATGTACAATTGACAGCATTGTTCTTTGTGCGGTGTTGACTTATTACAGAGAATTCACATGTACCCCATATAAAGAAAGCATAAAGAGTACCCCATAGTATTATGAAAACAGCGATATACGGCAGTTTCTCAGCATAATGCGAAAGCGGTTTCAGCAGTATGCCTGTAGCAGACATTGTAAGAAATGAGTACACAACAGGCATAATCACATATGTAAACCATCTGAATTTCATATCAGCAGTTTTAATGATTCTTAAAAGTCTTGAACAGTTTCCGAAAACATTGCTTGTATAGTAAGACGCAACAACACCATACAAAGCAAAATGCGGAACAAAAATCAGCACGACAGCAATTCTTATCACATATTCAGCAAGATAATTCAGCGTTGAAAACGTCTGCTGACCTGTTCCTTTAATAACAGCCTCAAGAACTATTTCAAGATAAATAAAGGGAATAACGGGTGCAATAACAGTAATAAGCTTACCCGATTCAGCATTTCCGCCTAACAATTCACCGACAGAATTTCCAAAACGCATAAGCACAGCAGATGTGAAAACTGAAAATACAAGGGTGTATCCTACAAGCCTTTCAGCAAGACTTTTTATTCTTAGAATATTGTTTTCAGCCTTTGCACGTGCAGTTTCTCTCACAATTATTCCCGACATTGAACAAAGTACAACTGACGGAAAAAATATCGACGGAATTACAATAGCTTCAAAAACCCCGAAACTGCCCAAAGCTTTTTCGGGAGAATTTCCATATTGTCTCAGACAATACGGAATAACAGCGTCATTTGTACTGCTGAGAACAGCTGTAAGCACACCGCCGAACATAATAGAAACAGCAAAGCGTATGTATTCTTGGAAACTGACACTGCATTCATTAAAACGGCGCTGTTTATTCTTTAAGAACATAAAGAAAAGCATAGCAAATGAAACTGAATTTCCCGTAATAACAGCCGTAGTCATAATTGAAAATACAGCAGATTCATCACTGCTTTTTCTTGTAAGAGTGAGTATAACAATCATTACAGATTTAACAATGAATTCAGCAGTATCACATACAGCAGTAAGTGTGGTTTTTCTGTTTGCGTTGAAATAGCCTTTCAGACATGCCCCTACAGCACCCGTAAACAGTACAACAGGAATTTTTCTTATAACAGCTGTCCCCTTAGTGCTGTGGAAAAACTGTCTGCTTACAGGTTCAGCAAAAATGACAATAACCGCAGAAACAAGTGTGCATAAAATAAGACACAGTTTAACACCATGCCACAGTATTTTTTCGGGATTGCCGTTCCTTTTGCCGATTTCTTCGGATATCATACGGCTTGAACACAGATATGCATTACCGCTTGAAACAATACCCGCAAGACCGAGAAATGAACCTATAAGAGTTAAAGTGCCGATAGCCGCCGCACCAAGCTGACGGGTAATGAAAGAATTAAGTACAAGTGACGCTGAATCGAGAAATATCTGCATAATTGTCATTACAGCAGTATCTCTGAAAATTTTGCTCCGTATATTCATTTTGCCTCCATGTTTTTTTTATAAATATATTCATTATATGATGGCAAAATGACAAAAAAAGTCTGCTGACATCAAAAATCAGCAGACTTTAAAGTTTTATTTGATTACATTAAAGTAAAGAATAACGAGAATACCAAGTACAATTCTGTACCAGCCGAACACTTTGAAATCGTGTTTCTTAATATAATCCATAAGGAACTTGATAACAAAAACAGAAACAAGGAATGCAACAATCATACCGGTAATAAGAACAGCCGCCTCACTGCCGGAGAAATTAAAACCGAACTTTACAAGCTTTAAAAGACTTGCGCCGAACATAACAGGAATTGCGAGATAGAAAGTAAATTCAGCCGCAACAGTTCTTGAAATACCGATAAGCAGAGCACCTACAATTGTAGCACCCGAACGTGAAGTACCAGGGAATACTGCGGCGATAAGCTGAAATACACCGATAATGAAAGCAGCTTTATAAGTAAGCTCAGAAATTTTGTTTACCTTTGGCTTTTTTGATTTGTTCCAGTTTTCAACAACGATGAAAGCGATACCGAAAAAAATAAGAGCAATTGCAATCGTAAGCGGATTGTAGAAATGCTCATCAATCCAGTCATCAAGAGCAAGACCTACAACAGCCGCAGGAATACAAGCAACAAGAACCTTGAACCACATCTGGAAAATGTCAGTTTTGACCATTTTTCCGAAAGGAGACTTGTTAAGCGGATGTTTGTTGTCTTTAGAACCGAAAGGCCAGAGTTTTTTCCAGAAAATGACAACAACAGCGAGAATAGCACCAAGCTGAATAACAACGTCGAACATTTCCTTGAAATCTTCTGATTTGTCGAGCTGTAAAAACTGTTCAACGAGAATGAGATGACCTGTAGAGCTTACAGGCAGCCATTCGGTAATACCCTCAACAATGCCGAGGATAACGGCTTTGATAATTTCAAACATAAAAATAAATCCTTTCAATTAAATATCTTAAGGCAACACTGCACAATTAATGTGTGAGTATTGCGAAGTAAATTTTTTTGTCAGAGTGCATAAAA
>JAKSQU010000008.1 GCA_024403965.1 Ruminococcus sp. | reverse complement strand
GTGCAAGTGAATTTGCTCTTAACGGATATGCTGTATTGCAGAAATGGTGAAATTTCAATCCCCTGTCAAATATATTTTCTAATTTCATATTAACACTCCTTTGATGTATTCTGTGATTATATTATATCACTTAAAACTATATCTGTGGTCGTTTGTCAAACGACAAATATATTTTGGGCTATTATAATTAATAGAAAAAACTTGTTTTTCCAACAATTCGTCTCAACATTTTTATTTACTTTTATAGTTTGAATATGATATAATATATTATAGTTATTTTACAATTGTAATTTTATTTTAAACTGGCAGGAGGTATATCTTACATGGTTGAAAGTTGCAAATACTGTAATATGGAGTTTGAACATGGTATTTCCGGGAATATGATTGTATTCTGTCCATATTGCAAGAAAAACACAAACTCTGTTTCTGATTATGGCTACGGAGCAACAGTGCCTTGTGACATATATCTGGGTAATAATATTACTGCACAGATAACTTCAATAAATAATCTTGTATCTAAAGAATTTGGAATACAAAAAACTTTGAGCAGCGAATATACAAACCTGAAAATTTATCAAGAAGCAGAAGAAATAATTAGTGAAATCCTCAACTTGAGTTAGCTTTTTTTCTTTAAGTCAGTTAGAAAAACAGGAATTTGACAAACTCATAAAAATGAGATTTAAGGCAACACCGCACAATTACCGCCTGACGGCTATGTGTGTGTCTTGCTTGAACTTTTTCCGTCATAGTACACAAAAACTCCTTGTAATGCGCCCAAAGGAAGTGCCCTTGGGGTACGACAGCATTCCTGCGTTGTTTTTATGCACTCTGACAAAAAAATTTTCTTCGCAATACTCACACATTAATTATGCGGTATTACCTTAAAATTTGCAACTATAAATTAGTTGTTGTTCATGGTTAATACAATTATAAAGGCGGTATATTAATGGGAAATTTGTTTTACCTTAAAGTTGCTGATGCGTATAGAAAAAGCAGAACAGGCGAGTTAGCAAATGAAATTTGGGCATATAAGCATCCTGATGAGATGATTAATTATTCTGACAGAGAATATATTTCATGGAAAAATTCACTTACACATTTTTTGAATTGTGTAAAGGCTGCAGGGTTAGATGATGTTTATGCTGTATTTGAGATGAAAACACCAATAAGTAATAAAGCAATTGATGTATTATTAGTTGGTTATTCAGAAAAATATGAAAATCGTGCTTTAATAGTTGAATTAAAACAATGGGATCATATATATACTGAAAATGTATTTGATGCTAATAAGGTATATATTCCGAAAGCAAAAGAATCAAGAAGACATCCTTGTAAGCAATTAAATCTTTATGCTGAGAATTTAAAAAATCATCATTCAGGAATTCAAAAAGCAAAAGATAATGGAATATCTGTAGTATTCGGAAAGATAGCTTATTTACATAATTGTGATAATGTGCATGATTTATGTGAAGGTAAATATGCAAAGTGGTCTGAATTTAATAAATATGTATATGGTAAGGATGATTTTAATAAATTGGCTGGCGTTCTCAGGAAATGTTTCATTTCAGAGAGTAATGATTCGTTGATACAAATATTAGATGATTATGATGCTGTAATGGGTGATGAGGGACTATCTGGCTTGAGAAAGGCGTATAGTAACGAAGCTTCATTAAGTATGAAGAAAGATCAACAAGACATAGTTAATTTTGTTGAAAAACACTTAAGGATACAGAAGGATAATCCTCATAAGGAAATGATAGTTATATCCGGTGGACCTGGTACCGGAAAAACAATAGTTGGCATAAGGTTTATTCTTGAGTATGTTCGTATTTTTAATAGTGGTAAGAATGACAATAAAGTGATTTTTTACCAAAGAGCCAAACAGTTAAGGCAATGTTTGATGCTGCTTGTGCAATAGATGAAGAACACGAAAAAGAGTATTGCTGTTATTTACAGGAAATAAGTCAGAATCAGAACTTGGTTGTAGTTGACGAAGCTCATCGTATTACAAAATTAGAGAAAACTTTGGATGAAGTGTTTAATAAAGGTACTCAATTATTAATACTGTTACAGGATGACCATCAGATTCTTCGTCCCGGTGAAGAAGGAACATTAAAAGCTTTTATGAATTATGCAAATAGCAGAAATATTGATTTTTGTCCTGTAACTATAGCAGAGAAAAATATGCTGACATTGGTTGACGAAAAGAGGTGTGATGAAACACTTTTACGCGGATTAAATAAACTATTATTTGATGATTCAACACCTATTGACGGTAAAGTTAACAACTTGAAAATATTTAATTCAATTTCAGATTTAGAAAACTGGAAAAATGAGCAGGCTAAAATTTCAAAAACAAAATACATTTTTCCATTCTGCTGGTCATGGTCATCAAGGAATGCGGGACATGAAAACGATTTCGATATAAATATCGGAAATTTTTCTAAAAGATGGAATCCTGTTGATACTGATGAACAGGTTATCTGGTTAAATAATAATGAAGATGATAGGGCAGCTTGTATTTACACATCGCAAGGTCTTGACATGGATAATGTCGCATTTGTATGGTGGGATGATCTGAAATGGAATGAGTCAGAGTCAAGATGGGACGTTAATATAGATGTTCTTAAAGATCCTGAATTTCGTGCTATATTCGATGAGAATGATCATTTATGGCATAAGGAATAATGGGATTCTCAGAATAAAGTAAATGTGAGAGTACCTGATGGATATGCAGTCAACCAGCAAACAATGAATCTTCTTGTTAGAAATACATATTATGTTATGTTATCAAGGCCAAGACATAATCTTGCCATTTGGTTTAAGGACGATGTGACAAAAAAGCATGTTGCTGAGATATTCGGTATTGCACTTGAAGAAAGCATGGCAACTGCAGATGAAACTAATATTATTGTTGGAAATAGAAATAATAAAAGTTATCACAAAGCAAATTGTCGGTTTGCACCAAGCAATAGATTAAAACGAGTTGAATTTTGGAGTGTTGAAGAAGCAATAAACGCAAGTTATACTCCTTGTCAATCATGCAATCCATAGGAGAAATTATTTTGGAGCATTTAGAAGAATTATTAGTAAGAATAAAAGATTAAGGCAACACCACACAAAGCACGCCTGACGGCTTGGACAAATTTAAACGGCATGAAAAAAATCATGCCGTTTCTCTTTTTGAATATTTCAGTATGCACCTGCGAAAGACATCGCATCACAGAAATTTATTTTGTCGGGAATAAACAATCTGATTTCTGAAAATACTTTTAAGTATGGATTTTCAGCATGTACAGATCCCGAAACATCAACAAACTGACATTTGGTTTTATGTGCAATATTTTCAAGCGCTGTGTTCAGCTTATCAGTTTCATTTTCTTCTGAACATACTGATAATATTACTATTTTAACCCTTTTGTTATTCTCTCTGAATTTTCTGATAAGTTCATTATAATCCTTTATTATTTCCGTTACTGACTTATAGCCTCTCTCAAGGTCTGTTTCACCAAGCTGAAGAATAATCTTTTTCGGCTGTAACGGCAATACAGCTTTTTCTGCAAGATTCAGTGCATCTGCTGCTGACATATCACCGAAACTTCTGTTATATACACATCGGTCTATTCCGTATGTCTGCGCAAGTTCAGATACAGGTATATTTTTCGCAAATGCTGAACCAAATACGACAACTTCACCTTTGACAGCTATTTCATTAAGCTGTTCGTATAATTCAAGTTCCTTTTTATATTCGTTCATAGTTATTCTCCTGTCATGTTGTACTTTTTTTGTCTATAACCTTGTTTCTGAAATATATAAGTATTCCACAGCTTACCATTGCAATGTTTACAAAGTAGAAGAACATTACATACCAGTGAACTGTTTCATACCACGGTGCAGGTGCATTGTTTCTGATAAGGGCAAATTTTCCTGCAAGTGCAAAAATGTAGCCAAGCCATATGAATGTATAAAACAGTACGCTTGTTCCTTTTGCACTTCTTGATTTCCATGCCTTGACTATATTCAAAGGCCATGAAATGCCAAAAAGCACTACCATCATCATTTCCATTATGCTTGCAAAAGTTTCCATATAAATAACCTCCATGTTGTTTTTTACAAGTTATATTCTACTCCTGTTATGCGATGTTTTCAATTATATGTAATTATTGTATTTATTTTCAGATGTATTTGTGTTTATTTTACTTTCAAAAGTATTTTCAAAACGTTCAAAATATGATATACTTAAATCATCAAAGTGATGAAAGGGTGTTATGTAAGTTTTGAAACAGCGTCCTGTTAAAAAAATTCAGCGTGAAATTTTCTCCACGCTGATGATTCTTGTTTCATTTATGACTATTCTGATTGCCGTATTCAGTATTATGGTTAATCTTAACTCTGAAAAACGTAATCTTGACGAAAATCTGAAAAACATTGCACAGGCTGTTTCGCAGTCTTCTATTGTTCAGTCTGAACTTATCAGCAACGGTCAGCCTGTTTCGGATATAACCTGTGCATATCTTGATACTATGAAACATTCAATGTCAAATATTGATGTTATTTCTCTCGTTGATACTGATAATGTACGAAATTACCACACAAACAAGGAACTTATAAATACTGTTTACAATGGTACTGTACCCGACTTTAATTCTCATGATTTTTCAGCATATGTTGAAAACAGTACGGGACCGTCGGGTTCTCAAAGACGTGCTTATGCGCCTGTTTTTAATGAAAATGGTGAATACTGCGGTTTTGTTATTGCTGTTATGCTTAACAGAAATATCAACAGAATTATTTTAAGCACAGTTTCTGTTCATATTGTGTGTACTGTCGGGGTAATTCTCTTTGCTTTACTGCTTTCATCTGTTCTTTCAAAACGTATTAAAAAGCGTTTGCTTGGATATGAACCCGATACTTTCAGCGCAATGTTCAATATTCGTGACAACATTCTCGAAACTCTTGATGAAGGTGTTCTTGCTGTTGACAAAGACGAAAATATCCTTTATATGAATAAGTCAGCTGAAAAAATGCTTGAAGGTCAGAATAATATAGTAGGTGATATGTCACTTAAAGCTGTGCTTGAAAAAGGCGAAAAAGGTCTGCGTATTCCACTTCATTTTATTGAGAATTCAGATATTATTGCAGATAAAATACCTGTTTCTGAAAACGGAGAAATTAATGGTGCACTGTGTATTCTCCGTGACAGAACAGAACTTACAAGAATTGCCGAAGATTTGTCGGGAGTTAAATTTCTTGTGGAATCCATGAGAGCAAATAATCATGATTTCACAAACAAACTTCATGTTATTCTCGGACTTATTCAGATGGGAAATACACAGGAAGCAAGTGAGTATATCACTAATCTGACAGCTATTCAGCAAAGCTTTATTCACCGCATAATGAAGAATATTGAAGACCCTACTGTATGTGCTTTGCTTATCGGTAAGTACTCACGCTGTGCTGAACTTAATATACAGTTCAGTATAGAAAAGGAGAGTCATCTTCACAGAGATGATATTTCTCTCCCGTCGGGTGACCTTGTGACTATTATAGGCAATTTAATTGAGAATTCTCTTGATGCTTTAAATTCAGCAAATGTACTGACAAAACAGCTTTCAATAGGCATTTTCACACAGCCGCATGCTATGATTATAAATGTTGATGATACGGGAATGGGTATTCCCGATGAAATCAGAAATGATATTTTCACAAATGGTTTTTCCACAAAAGGCGAAGGACGTGGAACAGGTCTTTTTATTGTAAACGAGCTTATAAAAAAATACAACGGTACTATTTCCGTTGAAAGTGAAAAGGATAACGGCACTTCTTTTACCGTTACACTTACTGATTAAGGAGAAAGTTATGTACGAAGTTCTTATAGTAGAAGATGACCCTATGGTTGCTATGATAAACAAGCAGTATGTAAATCAGAACAGTCATTTTCATGTTTCTGCTGTATGCAGAGACGGTAAATCTGCACTTGACTATCTTGAAAACAACATAGTTCACCTTGTTATTCTTGACCAGTACATGCCGCAGATGAATGGTCTTACTCTGCTTAAAATGATAAGAGAAAAGGAACTGCCTGTTTCCGTCATAATGGTAACTGCCGCAAATGACAGCACAACAATTGAAGAAGCATTAAGACTCGGAATAGTTGATTATCTCGTAAAGCCGTTTTACAATTCACGCTTTCAGCAGGCACTTGAAACTTTTTTAAGTCGTCAGGACGCTTTTCATGATTTATCCGCTTTCAAACAGCATCATATTGACGCACTTCTTGAAAATAATCTGAAAATCACCAAAACCGCTGAACAACTGCCGAAAGGAATTCAGCCGCAGACCTTGAATATGATATGCGATTTTATGAAAAATAATAATTCCGATGAATTTACAAGTGATATTATTGCTGATAAGATAAATCTTTCAAGAGTTACTGTAAGACGTTACATGAATTATCTGCTTGAACAGGGTAAAATCACAGGAAGAATGAATTACGAAACAGGCGGAAGACCTTGTATGCTGTATAGGTGGAATAAATGAAAAATTGCTGTCAGTTTTTTCACAACTGACAGCAATTTTTTATAACTCTGAAACAATCCCCATTTCAACAGCCTTTTCAAAGAGTATTTTATTTCCGCTGTTCATTGTTCCGAATTCTTTTATGGTACAGATTACTTTTCTGCATTTTTTCATTAATTCAAGTGCTTTTTCAACTGATTGACTGCTTACAGGTTCAAAGGCTTTTTCTGTGATTACCTGTACTGCAAGTGCTTTTGCTATCGGATATTCTATATCATTTTCATGCAATACTCCGACGGCAAAGGCTGTTCCTTTTCTTTGCAGTTTTCTGTAGAGATTTACGGCATTTCCGCCGCCGCCGATTACAAATATTTCGGGATTTCCATTTGCTGACGGCAATTCCGATGAGCCGAATACTGCATTAAATGTTCCGCTTTCAATGTCATAAAGATTTTCAATGGATTCTGACGTGAATATCTCTTCTGCACTGCCGTATCTGTCAGCTTTGCCGTTTTTTATACACAGTACCTTGTCTGAAATCTTCATCGCAAGGTCAAGCTCGTGCAGTGACATTACTACACCTGTTCCTTTTTCGTGAACAAGCTTTTTCAGAATATTCAGCAGTTCAAGCTTATGCTTTATGTCAAGAAATGATGTAGGCTCGTCAAGTATCAGAATATCGGGTTCCTGACAGACCGCCTTTGCAAGCAGTACTCTCTGTCGCTGTCCGTCGCTTATCTGCGTAAATTCACTGTCTGAAAGTTCTGTTACTCCTGTGAGTTTCATTGCGTCTTCTACTGCTTTTCGGTCATTTTCGGAAAGTATTCCGAGCATATTTGTATAGGGGTATCTTCCGCTTTCAACAACATCTCTGCAGGTCATAAGCTCGGTGTTTATTTTTCCTGTAAGCATTACGGAAAGCTGTTTTGCAATGTCACGTTCATTCAGCTTTGACATATCGTTTTCATTCAGAAAAACTGTACCGCCTTTGAGTTCAAGCTGTGACGCTATACTTTTCAGTATTGTTGATTTTCCCGAACCATTAGGACCAATCAGCGTAAGAATTTCTCCGTGATTTACTGTAAAGCTGATATTCTCAGCTATCACTTTTTTTCTGTAGCCTACGCTGATACCGTCTGTTTTTATCAGCGTTCTATTTATTTCACTCATGAGCATTCTTCCTTTTTTTCAGCATTACCGCTATTACAACAGGTGCTCCGAAAAGTGCTGTGACAGAGCTTATGCTTAATTCTGACGGTGCAAAAACCGTTCGTGCTATAAGGTCGCACAGCAAGCAGAATGCTCCGCCGCATAAAAATGCTGATGGTATAATTACTATTGGTTTTGCTGTTCGGAAAAGCGTTTTCACAATATGCGGTACTGCAATTCCGACAAATGAAACAGGTCCTGCAAATGCCGTAACACAGGCTGAAAGTATGCCTGTGAGAATTATAAGGCATATTCTCAGCAGTTTAATGTTTACTCCCATATTTTCAGCATAGCTTTCGCCTAACTGATATGCTCCCATAGGCTTTGACATAAGAAATGCAGATAAAACTGACAATGCTGTGATAACCGACATTGTCTTTACGTCGCTCATATCTGTTCCCGAAAATGACCCCATCGACCAGTTATGAAGATTTACTATATTACTGTCATCTGCAAAGGCTACTACTATATCTGTTACCGCTGAACATATATAGCCTGTCATTACTCCGCCTATTATGAGCATTGACGGATTTCTGAATTTTCCCGATATTATCAGAATAAATACCATTACAAGCATTGAGCCGATAAATGACGAAATGATAAGTGCAGATGAGCCGAGAAATATGCCTTTCTGCAGTGCAAATACCATCGTAAGCGCTACTGTCAGCTTTGCTCCCGATGATATTCCGAGAATATACGGACCTGCTATCGGATTTGCAAAAAAAGTCTGTAACAGGAATCCTGAAACAGACAATGCTCCGCCGAGTATCATTGCAGATAAAAGACGGGGAAGTCTTATCTGCTTTATAATTGTTAATGATGTCGGCTCTGTGAAATCAGTTATCTTTCCTGTACTGCCGTAAATCAGATTAAGATATACGAGCAAGGCAAGAATTACTGTGAGAATTACAAAGCCGAATACTGTTTTATAAGTGTTCTTTTTATTCATTGATTATCCTATTCAAGTCTGCGAAGAAATGAAAGTTCATTTTTCTGAGTACAGTTTATAACTTCGTTCATGTCAAGTATCATTTCCGAAACAGATGTTGTTTTCTGAAACATGTTTTTTTCAGTGCACCATACATTTCCACTCTTAACCGCTTTGAAATCCGACAGAATATCTGCTTTTTCTACAAGCTGTGAAATGCTTTCAACTCCGCCGTCAATTGCACTGTTATATATCAGAATATCTGCATTTTTTGCCTTTTCATAAAATGTTTCTATCTGCATATTCATTGTTGAAAGTGCATTTTCATCTGTATTTAAATCATCTGCTGTGAATATGTATTCTCCGCCGCTTATTCTTATCATTTCGGAAATATAGTCATTCGGCTTTCGCACTGTTGCATATCCGTTTGAACTTATACTGAAAAATGCAACTGTCGGTTTCACGGAAGAACTTGCTTTTAAGTTTTCAACAGCTGAACGTTTACTGTTGAAAAAGTCTTCCGCTTCATCTTCAATTCCGTACAGCAGACCATAAAGCTTTATCCATTCCATTCTGCCGAGCGGATGTGATTCATAGCTTGAACGTTCAATAAGCACGGGAATTCCCAGTGCATTCAGCTTTTCCTTGACTTCGGGATTATGATAAATCATGGTTGACTGTATGGATATACCGCAGTTTTCGGTTATAAGATATTCATAGTCGGGAGCACTGTATTTTCCAACGTATGCAATATCGTCATTTTCTACCATTTCTCTGATTTCGGGTATACTCCAGTCAACTGCCTTTGTTGATGTCATTTCAACAAAGTCAAGGAGATTAAGTGCACTGAAAAAATCCATTGATGAAGACGCTGAAAGATAAACATTTTCGGGATTCTTTCTTATGACAGTTACATTCTTGTCCGAAACATTCGGAAATTCTGCATTCTGTGGAATAATCAGATACTGCTGACCATCTGTTATACTGACAAGTGCAGTGTCATTTTCAAGATAATCAACAGTAAACTGTGTTGCATATTCAAGGTTCATTGAACCTGTTTTTTTAAGCTGTGAAATGTCATTTACAGACTTTTCAGCACATCCGCACAACAGAAACACAAGCAGAATAAAACATACTGAAAAATACTTTCTCATTTCTTTTCAAGTGTTGCTGAATCAAAACAGAGAGTATACTCTATTTCATGCGGAGTACTCATTGCTGTTGTATCTGCTTTGACAGGAAATGCATAGTCGAAAACTGAAACAGGTATTTCAAAAACTGAATTGCCGTCTTCATTTATCGGTAAATACTTTTCATCATCGGCAATCATATAGTCATAATTTGAACTGCTCCATTCAATTACAGCAGTAACTATTCCGTCTGAAACTCTGATTTCTGTCGGTGATTTTACAGATGCACGACCCGAACCGCCTGACAGTGAAACTTCTGCTGTATATTCTCCGTCTTCAAGGTTAAGTGAATCTGCTGTACTGAAAACATCTCCCTTGAATGCAGTAAGCGGAAGTGAATCTGCTCTGAAAAGAATTGTTCTGTCATACCATTTTTCTTTTTTCTTGCTGAATGCTGTGCAGTCAATTGCCTTATCAAGTGCATCAACAGGTACTGAAAAAGTATACTCACCATTTTCATTTTCAGCAAATGCAATGTACTCTGATTCATCAGTATTTACAGCAGTTTCGCCGTTTCCCATGAAAACATAAAGATACCCCTTGCCGCTCATAGTCATTTCGGCATTCATTTTTCCGTCTGCAACTGTAAGCTTGCATGATGTAATATTGAACATTGATGAACTTGAATCAACTGTTACATCGTATTCGCCGTCATTAAAGCTGTCGGCATAAATCGGTGTCATGCCTTCTTCGGTAATATCTATCGGAGTTACCATTTCATCGGCTGATGCGATTTTATCATCTGTTTCAGTATTTTCAGTTACATCAGCAGTTGTAACAGCTGATGTTGTTTCCTGTGTTTCGTTTACAGCATTTTCTGTACCGCAGCCATAAAGTGAAGATACAGCTGCTGAAAGTAATACGGCAATTATGATTTTATTGTGTTTCATATTTATCCTTTCAAAAAGGCGGATTTGCCTTATATTTTAGTTGCATAGACAGGTTTTATGCTTCGGGCAAGCCGAGATTAGTTCTTATGTAATGTCCGTAAAACATCGCTTTGCTCGTTTTACTACTCTTTAGGGAGGACTTTGCCCTCCCTCGTACACCCTCTCACCAGAGAGGTCTACACCTCTCTGGACTCTGGTGTATGGCGGCTTCGCCGCATATTTCATTTTTTATATATTTATTTTACTGGTCAGCTTCTTCTATTGCAGCTCTTGCATGGTCAGCGTAGATTTCTCTGATTGACTCATTTTCACCAAGACCTCTGAGAAGACACTCAACCTCAAGACCTTCGCTTTCAAATGCTGATTTCCATGAATCATCATCGTCACCAGCCATATCATTGTTTGCGTGGTCGCCTGCTACAACCATGAGCGGTTCAAGAACAACCTTCTTATATCCGCCTTCTTTTACCTTTGCGATAACATCTTCAAGTGATGGTTCAGCTTCAACTGTACCGATGAAATAGTTTGCAAATCCGTCTGCTGAAAGTAAATCCTGCATTTTTGAATATACGGCATTTGACTCATGTTCTGTGCCGTGGCCCATGAAAATAATTGCTGTTTCGCCGTCATCATAGTCCTTTGTCCAGTCTGTGATTGCTGTTTCAACACGCTTGAAATCATCGTCACTTGTAAGGAGCGGTTTGCCGAAAACTACCTTTTCAAATGCGTCTGCATATGATGCAACCTTTTCTGTGATTTCGTCATATTCAATTCCGCTCATAAGGTGTGTAGGCTGTACAACAAGAGTCTTTACGTTGTTGTTTACTGCTCTTTCGAGTGCGGCATTGATATCATCAATGAGAATTCCGTCACGTCTCTGTACATGGTCAATAACGATATTTGCTGTAAAACCACGTCTTACAGAGTAATTCGGGAATGCGTCTTCAAGAGTCTGCTCAATTGCACCGATTGTTAAACGGCGGCTGTCATTAAAGCTTGTACCAAAGCTGAGTACGAGAAGTTCATTGTCGCCGATTTCGTCTTCATTACGAACCTTGTCAAGTGATGCGTCACCTGTTGTATAGTCTTCTTCGTCATCTTCGTCTTCTTCTGACTCAGTTTCTTCTTCAGTAGTCTCTTCTGTTGTTTCTTCAGCAGTAGTTGTTACTTCTTCTGTTGTTGTTTCAGCCTGTGTTGCAGTTTCGGCTGTATTGTTTTCCTTTGTTTCACCGCAGCCTGCTGCAAATGCTGTTGTCATTGCAAGGCAAACGAGAAGTGCTGTTAATTTCTTCATGATAATACTTCCTTTCTGTTTCAACAAAAAGGTATGTAATCGTTTTGGCAATAAAAAAAGCCTTCAATCCATGATTGAAAGCATTGCAAACAGACCTTGCTCACATATAGCAAAGCCCGAAACAGTACGATCAATACCTCGTGATCTGAAATTTCCCTGAAATCTCTGTACCAACAAAACGGCAGGTTTCCTGACTTATACATCATCACTCAGTATCGTCTTCCCGACATATGTCAGTGACTTCACCCGATTAACAGGCTCTTTGATACTGAATTCCGTATTCACAGTGACGAGATCGCACAGGTATTTCACCTGTTTCCCTTTTACCCTTTGACCCTGCAAAAATCTGCAGACAAAGGCACCGTATGTTTTATTAAATTATATTCTCTGCGCACAAGAACAATGTAATTATAGCACATTTTTCGTGCTTTTTCAAGTTTTTAAAGTAGAATTATTTCTATAATTGCTCGTTTTTTTTAGTTGACTTTACGAAAAAAATGATGTATAATGTTTTTTAATTTCATTTCGGAGCAAGGAGAAAACAATAAAATGCTTGAAGAATATGTGTACAGGGGTACTGAAAAACTGCGGTGCGGATACACTACGGGTTCATGTGCGGCGGCGGCATCCAAGGCGGCGGCTCTTATGCTTTTAACTCAGAATTATGTTTCGCAGATTGAACTTCCGACTCCTAAAGGAATTACTCTTATGCTTGAAATTACTGATATTTCACTTAACGATAACTCAGTTTCGTGTGCAGTTGTCAAGGACAGCGGAGATGATCCCGATATTACAAACGGAATTTCTGTATATGCGACCGTCAGAAAAATTCCCTGTGATATTGTAATAACAGGCGGAAAAGGAATAGGAAAAGTTACTAAAGACGGTCTTGATCAGCCTGTGGGTGAATATGCAATTAATTCAGTTCCAAGAAAAATGATAACTGCGGCGGTAACCGAAATCTGTGAAGAATGTGACTACAACGGCGGACTTGAAATTACTATATCTGTCCCGGATGGTGAAGAAATCGCAAAGAAAACCTACAACTCAAGAATCGGAATAATCGGCGGTATTTCGATAATCGGTACAAGCGGAATCGTCGAACCTATGAGCAGTAAGGCACTTGTTGACACTATAAGGACAGAAGCAAATGTTCTGAAAAATGAAGGCGTGAAAAATCTTCTTCTTACTCTCGGAAATTACAGTGACAGCTTTGTGCAGAACAATATGCCGTTCTCACTCGAAAAAAGTGTCAAGTGCAGTAATTTCATCGGTGACGCTGTGGATATCGGCATAGAACTCGGATTTGAGCGAATTCTTATCGTCGGACATATCGGAAAAATGATTAAGCTTGGTACTGGTATTATGAATACACATTCTGCTTTTGCTGACGGAAGAATGGATGTACTTCTAACCTGTGCTGTGCTGGCGGGTGCAAATGGTGAATATGTCGGAAAAATATCAGATTGTGCAATAGTTGATGCGGTTTTTGATATTCTGTATGAGTATTAATTCATGAAAAAAACACTTGATATTCTTTCACAGAGAATTGAATATTACCTTAATGCCAAAGTGAAAAATTCACTTGAAATCGGTGCTGTTGTTTTCTCATACAAGCATGATTTCACGCTAAAAACTTCAAATGCTGACAAAATAATAAAGGCTGTTGCGGAGGATGAAAATGGTTAATTTTGTAGGTGCAGGATGCGGTGCGGCTGACCTTATTACGCTGAGAGGAAAAAGTCTTCTTGAAAAAGCTGATGTAATAATATACGCAGGTTCACTTGTAAATCCCGAATTGCTTGAATATGCACGGAAAAGCTGTAAAATTTACAACAGCGCATACATGACGCTTGATGAAGTAATTGACGTTATGTCAAACGCTGAAAAAAACGGACTTTCAACAGTTCGTCTTCATACGGGTGACCCGTCGGTATATGGTGCAATTCGTGAACAGATGGACAGACTTGATGAGCTTGGAATTGCATACGAAATCTGCCCCGGTGTAAGTTCATTCTGTGGTGCGGCGGCGGCTTTGAAAGCAGAATACACTTTGCCCGATGTGTCACAGACTGTTATAATTACACGAATGGCAGGACGTACTCCTGTTCCCGAAAGCGAAAGTATTGAAAAGCTTGCCGCACACGGCTCAACTATGGTTATTTTTTTAAGCACAGGCATGCTGAAGGAACTTTCCGAGCGTTTAATAAGCGGCGGATATTCCCCCGATACTCCGTCGGCTATTGTTTACAAGGCAAGCTGGAATGATGAAAAAATTGTAAGATGTACTGTTTCTCAGCTTGATGAAAAGGCTAAAGAAAACAATATCACTAAAACTGCACTTATTACAGTTGGTAGATTTTTAGGTGATGACTATTCACTTTCAAAGCTTTATGACAAGTCTTTTGAAACTGAATTCAGAAAGGCACAGATATGAAAATATCTGTAATTTCCATTACTGAAAACGGACGAAAAATTTCTCTTGAACTGAAAAGCATTCTATGTGAATATGATATTCAGAGATACTGTTTTCATTCTCATTGTGATGACGATTCATCTTCATTTGATAATCTGAACGAAATTTCAAAAACGCTTTTTCATTCTTCTGATGCGTTGATTTTTGTATGTGCATGCGGCATTGCTGTTCGGACAATATCACCGTATATCCGTTCAAAACTCACTGACCCTGCTGTGATTGTGATTGATGATTGTGCAAAATTTGTTATTCCGATATTATCGGGGCACATAGGCGGCGCAAATGTATTGTCAGAAATAATTGCCGAAAAAATCAATGCTGTTCCTGTTGTAACTACTGCTACGGACACAGGTAAAAAATTCTCTCCCGACAGTTTTGCAAAAGCAAATGAACTTATAATTACTGATATGAAAGCCGCAAAGAAAATTGCATCTGCTGTGCTCGAAAACGAAATAATCGGCTTATACAGTGAGTATAGGTTCGTTAACATTCCCGAACAGCTTTCTGCAAATGAAAAATGCAGATACGGAATTGTAATTTCTGATAAAATATGTCCCTGTGAGTTTGAATTTCCGCTTTATCTTATACCGAAAAATCTTGTTATCGGTATCGGCTGTAAACGTGGAACAAGCTGTGATATTATTGAAAAAAATGTTTTCAAGTGGCTCGGACAGGAAAAAATTAATCCCGAAAGAATTAAATCCGCTGCAACAATTGATTTGAAAAAAGATGAAAAGGGACTTGCGGAATTCTGTGAGAAATTCGGTTATCAGCTTGATTTTTATTCTTCTGAACAGCTTATGGCTGTTGATGGTGAATTTGCAAAATCAGACTTTGTAAAGAACATAACAGGTGCTGACAATGTATGCGAAAGAAGTGCTGTTATAAGGTCGGGCGGTGAACTGATTATGCGAAAACACAGCGGTGATGGTGTTACCTGTGCTGTGGCTGAGATACCTGTTATTATAGATTTTGAAAGGAAAATGCTATGAAACTGTTTGTTGTTGGTTTTGGATGCGGAAGTCGTGACGGCATGACATTACAGGCTGAAAATATTATAAAATCCTGTGACGTTATTACAGGCTATACTGTATATACAGATATTTTAAGGCTGTTTTTTCCCGAAAAGGAATACATTTCTACTGCTATGAGACAGGAAAAGGAACGTGTTGAACTTGCACTTAAAACTGCGGCTGACGGCAGAAATGTCGCTCTCGTATGCAGTGGTGACAGCGAAATTTACGGCATGGCGGCACTTGCTTTTGAATTACTGCATTTATATCCCGATGTTGAAATTGAAATAGTTGCAGGAGTTACTGCGGCACTTAGCGGCGGCGCTGTGCTTGGTGCACCGCTTACTCACGATTTTGCAGTAATCAGTCTTTCGGATTTGCTTACTCCGTGGGAGAAAATCGAAAAACGTCTTATGTGTTCGGCTATGGCTGATTTTACCATTGTACTTTATAATCCGACGTCAAAAAAACGTGCTGACTATCTTGCAAAAGCCTGTGATATTCTGCTTGAATACAAGTCTGCCGATACTGTGTGCGGATATGTGAAAAACATAGGCAGAGACGGAGAAACTCACAGGATTCTTACTCTCGGTGAACTGAGAAATGAGTCGGTTGACATGTTCACTACTGTTTTTATCGGCAACAGCCAAACTAAAATTATAAGCGGTAAAATGGTTACTCCACGGGGATACAGAAATGTCTGAAATTCTGATTTTCGGCGGTACTACTGAAGGCAGACAGCTTGCCGAATACTGCGAAAATAATCATATTCATGCTGATATATCAGTTGCAACCCAATATGGTGCTGAAGTTTTGCCGTGCGGTGAATATGTAAATGTTCTTATCGGCAGACTTGACTGTGACAGCATGATACAGCTTATCTGTACCGAAAAATACAGCATTGTAATTGACGCAACTCACCCTTATGCTACAGAAGTTACGGAAAATATCAGAAAAGCAACAGCTGACACGAATACATCGTATTACAGACTTATTCGACAGAGTAATTCAGCAGATTATGGCATAAAGGTTCACTCAATGAATGAACTGACCGACGAACTTAACAGGCAAAAAGGCACAATTCTCAGTACTCTCGGCAGTAAGGAACTTGATGAACTTACAGCTGTTGAAAATTACTCTGACAGAATATGGATAAGGGCACTTCCGTCTATGAATGTTGCTGAAATGTGCGCTGAAAAGGGATTTGATACAAGTAAACTTATTCTCGAAAAAGGTCCGTTTTCAGTTCAGCAGAATATTCAGCATATTACTCTCAGCGGTGCGGATATACTCGTTACAAAGGAAAGCGGAAATTCGGGTGGATTTGATGAAAAGGTCATTGCGTCTATGCAGACAGGAATTACTCTTATTATCCTTGCAAGACCTGCTGAAACAGGCTTTTCCTTTGATGAAATAATACAAATACTGGAGAAATACGCATGAAAACATATATTGTCGGCATAGGTATGAACGGCATAAATACCTTAACAAAGGAATGTGAAAATATAATAGAAAATGCTGATATACTTGTCGGTGCAAAAAGAATGCTTGAACCTTTTTTACATCTTAACAAAAAATTTTTCTGCACCTATGCTGCTGATGAAATTGTAAGTATTATCAATGAAAATTCTGATAAAAATACAGCTGTACTTATGTCGGGAGACTGCGGATTTTTCAGCGGTGCAAAAAAGCTTTCAGCTTTGCTTGGTGATAAAGCTGAGATTGTCTGCGGTATATCATCACCTGTTTATTTCTGCTCAAAAATCGGTTTGAACTGGGAAAAAATGAAGTTTATAAGTCTTCACGGACATGATGATAATATTGCTGTAAATGTAAAAATGAACAGGCTTTGTTTTTTTCTTCTCGGCGGTAGTGCTACTCCGTCGGATATATGCAGTAAACTGTGTCAGTACGAAATGGGAAATACTTTAATATACATCGGTGAAAATCTCGGTTACGAAAACGAAAAAATCACTAAAGGTACTGCATCGGAACTGATTTCTTACGTTTCGGATAAGCTGTGTGTACTGATTGCTGAAAACAACAAATATCTTGATTATATTCCGTCATGTATTTCCGATGATGAATTTATCAGAAATACTGTGCCTATGACAAAATCTGAAATACGTTCTATTGCTGTATCCAAACTGAATATACGCAGTACGGATATTTGTTTCGACTGCGGATGCGGAACAGGTTCTGTTTCCGTTGAAATGGCTTACAGATGTCCCGACGGAAAGGTTTACGGATTTGATGTAAATAATGATGCTGTAAATCTTACAATGCAGAACAGCTTTAAATTCGGCTGTGACAACATTATGGCTGAACATGGTGACTCAGTTGAACTTATAAAATCATATGCTGATAGAATTCCTGATAAGGCTTTTATAGGCGGTACAAAGGGCGGAATGAATGAACTTGTTAAACTGCTTTTTGAAAAAAATCCGAAGATAAAACTCGTTATTACTGCGGTTACTCTTGAAACTCTCGGCAATGCATTAACGGTTCTTGATAAACTTGATGCTGAAACAAAGGTTTCACAGATTTCTGTTGTACGAACTGAAAAAATCGGAAATTCTACTATGTTTAATTCTCAGAATCCTGTTTTCATAATCGAAGGTGAAATGAAATGCGAAGAATAATTATTTCGGGCACAGGCAGCGGATGCGGTAAAACTACTGTTGTGTGTGCATTACTAATGGCACTGAAAAAGCGTGGACTCGGTGTTTCGTCTTTCAAATGCGGTCCCGATTATATTGATACTATGTTTCACGAAAAGGCTATCGGCACATCATCATATAACCTTGACAGTTTTTTCTGTGATGATGATACTCTGTGCTGTATACTTGATGAATTCAGCCGAAACTCTGATATTTCTGTAATCGAAGGTGTTATGGGATATTATGACGGAAATGCTGACGGCAAAGGCTCTGCATATTCTGTAAGTCAGATTACGGATACAAAATCCGTTATCGTGATTGACTGCAAAGGCATGAGTGCGTCAATCGGTGCTGTGATGAAAGGCTTTCTTTCCTTTCGCGAGAATAATAATATTATCGGTTTTATTTTCAACAGACTACCGCTTAGTTTATCGGATACTGTTAAAAATCTGTGCACGGAACTTGGCACGGAATTTCTCGGAATTATGCCGAATAACAGCTTTACTTTTGAAAGCCGTCATCTTGGTCTTGTTACGGCTGACGAAATAACTGATATAAAATCAAGACTTTCCGAACTTTCTGAACTTGCCGAAAAAAACATTCTTATTGACCGAATTGCTGAACTTTCTGAAAGCTTTCCCCTTTCGTATACACCGCCCGAAATCAGCAGAACATTTACCGATAAAAAGCCTGTCATTGCTGTGGCAAAGGACAATGCATTCTGTTTTATTTATAAGGAAAACATAAATCTGCTCGAAAAACTCGGCTGTGAAATCAAGTACTTTTCTCCGCTTGATGATGATGAAATTCCCGAAAATGCTGACGGAATTATTCTCTGCGGCGGTTATCCCGAACTGTATACGAAAAGACTGTGGAAAAACAGAAACATTATCACAAGTATAAGAAAAGCTGTAAAAAAAGGTATGCCGATTATCGCTGAATGCGGTGGATTTATGTATCTTCATACAGTTATGGAAAGCTGTGACGGAACAGAATACGGAATGGCTGATATAATAAGGGGTAAAGCCTTTAAAACAGATAAATTACAGCGTTTCGGATATATTACAATGACAGCGCAGTGCGACAGCCTTATTGCTGAAAAAGGCGAAAAAATAAAAGCTCATGAATTTCATTACTGGGACAGTACAAACTGCGGAAATGGTTTTACCGCTGTGAAATCAAACGGAAAACAATGGGAATGCGGTGTGGTAAGTGATACAATGTACTGCGGTTTTCCGCATCTGTATTTCTACGGATGTATTTCTGCTGTAAAAAGATTTGTTTCAAAATGCGCTGATTACGGGAGATTAAAAAATGAAGAGAATTAATATTATTTCAGAAACCGACAAAAGTGCCGCACAGCGTTCACTTGAAAAATGGAACAGTGTTGCAAAACCACTCGGCAGTCTCGGTTTGCTTGAAGAAATGATAATAAAAATTGCATCTGTACAGGGTACTGAAAATGTTGATATATCAAAAAGAAACATTGTCGTTATGTGTGCTGACAACGGAGTGGTCGAAGAAGGCGTTACACAGTCTGACAGTGAAGTAACAGCTATGTGTGCTGCTGCTATTGCTGAAGGAAGGTCTAACATTAACAGAATTGCACAGACATTTAATGCCGCCGTTACCGCTGTTGATATCGGTATAAACCGTGATGTTGAATGTGAAAGCCTGTTAAAACGCAAGGCTGCATACGGAACAAAAAATATATCAAAGGAAAATGCAATGACAGCTGATGAATGTGAATCAGCAATATCTGTCGGTATTGATATTGTCCGTAATCTGAAACAGAACGGCTCAAAAATAATTGTGACAGGTGAAATGGGAATCGGCAACACTACTACTGCAAGTGCGGTCTGCTGTGCACTGCTTGGTGCAAATCCCGAAACTGTTACAGGCCGTGGTGCAGGTCTTGACAGCAAAGGACTTGAACGAAAAATTAATGCTGTTAAACGTGCTCTCGAAATTAATCACCCCGACATTGCAGACCCCTTTGATGTTCTTTCAAAGGTCGGCGGATTTGATATATGCGGTATGACAGGTGTTTTTCTCGGCGGAGCAATATATAAAATCCCTGTGATAATCGACGGAGTTATTTCAGCCGCCGCCGCAGACCTTGCATTCAGAATTAATCCGCTGTGCAGAGATTATATGCTTGCAGGTCATGTTTCAAAAGAACCGTCGGGACAGATGTTTCTTGACGATATTGGTCTTAAAGCGGTTATAAATGCGGAAATGCGTCTTGGTGAAGGCACAGGCGGTGCTATGCTTTTGCCGTTGCTTGACGGTGCTCTTGCAGTTTATAATTCCGCTCACAGATTTGATGAACTCGGTATAGAAAGGTATGTGGAGCTTAAATGATTACCCTTGTCACAGGCGGTTCAAAATGCGGTAAATCGTCACTTGCGGAGAAAATTCTCGACAGCGTTTATACAGGCGGAAAATTCTATATTGCCACTATGATTCCGTATGGAGATGACGCTCTTGATGCTGTAAACCGACACAGAATTATGCGTGACGGCAAAGGCTTTTCAACTGTTGAAAAGTATACTGATATTCACGAAATAAGTCTTGCTGAAAACTGCGGTATACTGCTTGAATGTATCGGAAATCTCTGTGCAAACGAAATGTTTTGCAATGAAAAAATATGCTTTCCGACAGAGAAAATTATCAGCGGAGTCAAAAAGCTTTCTCAGTATGCAGAGCATATTGTTATCGTGACAAATGAAGTCGGCTGTGACGGATTTGACTATACTGCTGAAACTCAGCTTTATATAAAAGCAATGGCTGAAATTAACAGCGGTATTGCGCAGTTTGCAGATAATGTCATTGAATGTGTCTACGGTATTCCGATTATTCTGAAAGGAGAAATTCCATGCTGAAATCATTGTTTTCTGCTTTTCTCATGTATTCAAGAATTCCTGTTCCGCAGGTTGAGTGGAAGGAAGAAAACAGACGCTATTCGCTATGCTTTTTTCCGCTTATCGGTACTGTAATCGGTCTGCTTTTTGTTTTGTGGAATTGTATTGCGTTAAAATTCGGATTCGGAAAACTGTTCACAGGTGCTGTGTCAATGCTGATTTCCTATGCTGTGACAGGCGGTATTCATCTTGATGGTTTCTGTGATGTAAGTGACGCTGTTTCGTCTTACGGCAATAAGGAAAAACGTCTTGAAATTATGAAGGATTCTCATGTGGGTGCATTTGCGGTTATCAAGCTTGCGGTTTGTCTTATTGTTCAGACCGCTGTTTATTCAGAAATCTGCAGTATTCGTATTGCAATTGCCGTTGCTGTCGGATTTATGCTTTCAAGGTCACTCAGCGGTATCGGTGCAGTATGCTTTAAATCCGCTAAAAATGACGGTGCTTTGCAGAGTTTTGTTAAGCCTTCACATAAAACCATTACTCTTGTTTGTCTGTTTATTACGGTGATTTTAAGCTGTATGGCTATGCTTTTATCAGACTTCATTACAGGTGCGGTTTCGGCTGTTTCAGCTTTTGCGTTTTTCGTTTACTACCGAATTTCAGCATATAAACGTTTCGGCGGTGTAACAGGAGATGTTGCAGGATGGTTTCTTGTGCTTTGCGAAACTGTAATAGCTTTTACTGCTGTCGTTTCCGATAAAAATACGGGGGTGTTTTGAGATGATTTTAATCACAGGCGGTGCATATCAAGGGAAGAAAAACTATGCTTTTCGTACTTTCGGATGCAGTGAAAATTCTGTCGCTGATGGTTTGGTTTGCAGTATTAATGACATACTGAATGCTGAATGTATCACGAATTATCATATTTTCGTAAAGCGTATGCTTGAAGATAATGCTGATATTATTTCAGTTACAAAACAGCTTTGCACTGAAAATTTTAATGCAGTTGTAATTATGAATGAAATCGGATGCGGTATTGTTCCTTTAGAGAAAAAAGACCGCATATGGCGTGAAATGACAGGTAAATGCGGATGTATCATTGCTGAAAATTCTGAAAGAGTTATCCGCATGATAAATTCTGTTCCTGTGATAATTAAGGGTGAATTATGAGATTGAATTTTATACGTCACGGTATGACAGACGGAAACAGAATGAAAAAATACATCGGAATAACTGATGAACTGCTTTGCACTGACGGAATAAATCAGCTGAAAGAACATATATATCCCGAATGTTCATGTCTTTTCACAAGTCCTATGAAAAGATGTATTCAGACCGCTGAAATTATTTACCCCGATATGAATTATACTGTCTGTGATGATTTCAGAGAATGTGATTTCGGACGATTTGAAAATAAAAACTACATCGAATTAAGCGGTGACGCATATTATCAGAAATGGATTGACAGCAACGGCACAATTCCTTTTCCCGACGGAGAAAGCGTTGAAAATTTCAAGGAAAGATGTATTTCAGCTTTTGAAAAATGCATTCGTTCTGTTTTGAAGTATAATTCGGTTTCGTTTATCATTCACGGCGGTACAATTATGTCGGTTCTTGAAAAATATGCTTTTCCGAAAGGCAGTTACTATGATTTCAGTATAGCAAATGCTGAATGTTATGTTACTGAATTCGACGGAACGAAAATTAAAATACTGGAGAAAATATGAAATATCTTATCATTATTCTGCCTTTGATAACAGGATTCGGCATTGATTGTATTTTAGGTGACCCTTATTCAATGCCGCACCCGATAAGACTTATAGGCAGACTTATTTCTGAATGTGAAAAGCTTGTACGCAGAAAATTCATAAATCATCTCAGACTCGGCGGATTCTTCCTTGTACTTGCTGTAGTGCTGATTTCTTCCGCTGTACCTTTTTTTATACTTTTGACCGCATATAAAATCAGTACAGTTTTCGGTATTGCCGCTGAAAGTATTATGTGCTATTATCTTGTTGCGGCAAAGTGTCTGAAAGATGAAAGCATGAAGGTTTACTATGCTGAAAATGAACATGATACCGAAAAGGCACGAAAGGCTGTTTCTATGATTGTAGGACGTGATACTGCTGTGCTTGATAACAAGGGAATTATCCGTGCCGCTGTTGAAACTGTTGCCGAAAACACATCTGACGGCGTTACTGCACCGATAATGTACATGGCTTTATTCGGTGCGGTCGGCGGATTTTTCTATAAAGCTGTCAACACTATGGATTCCATGATTGGCTATAAAAATGAAAAATACGCTGACCTTGGATTCTTTGCGGCAAAGCTTGATGATGTTCTGAACTATATTCCGTCAAGGCTTACAGCTTTGGCTATGATTCTTTCTTCCGCTGTTCTTAAATACGATTTCAGAAATGCTTACAGAATATGGAAACGTGACAGAAGAAAACACGCAAGTCCGAATTCCGCACAGACAGAATCGGTATGTGCAGGGGCGCTGAATGTAAGACTTGCAGGTGATGCATACTACTTCGGTGAACTTCATAAAAAAGAATTTATCGGCGACAATAACCGTGAAATTGAAAATGAAGATATCAGACGTTCAAACAGACTTATGTATGTTACATCAGTTGTTGTTCTTGCTGTTTCGGTAATAATCAGAGTTGTTTTGTGGGGAGTGATTCTTTGACGGATATGCACGGCGGAAACGTCTATAATAAAAATGTACAGCTTGATTTTTCGGCGAATATAAATCCGCTCGGAATTCCCGAAGGTGTAAAAAAGGCTTTTGTTTCATCACTTGATTACTGCGAAAAATATCCCGACCATAACTGCACCGAACTGAAAAAAGCAATAGCCGAACATGAAAGCTGTTCGGAAAATTTGATTTGTGTCGGTAATGGTGCGGCGGATTTGATTTACAGAATTGTACATACTTTCAGACCGAAAAAGGCTGTTATCGTTTCTCCGACTTTTTCTGAATATGAAAAGGCACTTTGTGAAATCGGCTGTGATATTTCATTCTACAACCTTAACGAAAACAACAGCTTTGATATTCAGAATGACTTTTTAAATCTTATTGATGATGATATTGATATGATTTTTATTACATCTCCGAATAATCCGACAGGCAGAATTATCTCTGCGGATTTGCTTTCGTGTATTGCGGATAAATGTCTGAAAAAAGGCTGTATTCTTGTTGCAGATGAATGCTTTATGAATTTTTCTGAAAATTCTGACAGATACAGCATAAAAAATGCAATGAATGAAAATGTAATAATTCTTAAAGCGTTTACGAAAATTTACGCTATGGCTGGAATCCGTCTCGGATATGCTGTATGCGGTGATAAAACTACTGCTGAAAAAATATCTCAAAACGGACAATACTGGAGTGTTTCTGCTGTTGCACAGCAATGCGGAATTGCGGCACTTCGTGAAAAAGAATACGTCAGAAAATCTGTAGAAATGATAACTGCTGAAAGGCGGTATCTTGAAAATGAACTTGAAAATCTCGGCTTTAAGGTTTATCACAGCTTTGCAAATTATATTCTTTTCAGAACGGATATTAAGATTTATGAGTATCTTCTTGATAAGGGAATTCTGATAAGAAAATGCGGTAATTATCGTGAACTATCCGATAATTATTATCGCATTGCTGTGAGAACTCACAGTGAAAATCTTGAACTTATTAGTACAATGGAGAAATGTATTTATGGCTAAACCGATTATGATTCAGGGAACTATGTCTAATGCAGGAAAAAGCTTTATTGCGGCGGCATTATGCAGAATACTCAAACAGGACGGATATTCATGTGCGCCCTTCAAATCACAGAATATGGCTCTTAATTCCTACATAACAAAAGACGGTCACGAAATAGGACGTGCACAGGCTATGCAGGCTGATGCGGCAGGAATTGAACCGAATGTTTATATGAATCCGATTCTTCTTAAGCCTACAACTGATGTAGGTTCACAGATTATTGTCAACGGCAGGGCGGTCGGAAATATGAAGGCGGCTGAATATTTCAGATACAAAAAACAGCTTGTTCCCGATATTATGAATGCTTATGACAAATTATCAGAAAATCATGATATTATTGTAATTGAAGGAGCAGGAAGTCCTGCGGAGCTGAATCTGAAATCAGATGATATTGTAAATATGGGACTTGCTAAAATGCTGAATTCTCCTGTTATCCTTGTAGGTGACATAGACAGGGGCGGTATTTTTGCACAGCTTATCGGAACTGTGAAACTCCTTGAAAATGATGAACAGGAACTCATTAAAGGTCTTATTGTCAACAGATTTCGTGGTGATAAAGCTATTTTTCAGAGTGGCGTTGATATACTTGAAGAAAAAAGCGGTAAAAAGGTGCTTGGTGTTGTTCCGTATATCAGATGTGAAATTGAAGATGAAGACAGCCTTTCAGATAAGCTTAACCGCTCCGAAAAAGGTATTATCAATATTTCTGTTATAAGACTTCCGAGAATTTCAAATTTTACGGATTTCGATGTTTTTTCACAGTATGAAGGTGTTTCGGTGCATTATGTCACAGATTGCCGTGAACTTGAAAAAGCTGATATGATAATTATTCCCGGTACTAAAAGCACGATAAGTGATATGCTGTGGCTTCGTGAAAGCGGTATGGAATCTATGATTAAAAAGTGTGCTGATAAGGGAGTTCTGATTTTCGGAATATGCGGCGGATATCAGATTCTCGGTCAGGTTGTCACAGATAGCGTGGGTGCAGAAAAAAGCGGAGAAATATGCGGAATTGGTTTGCTTAAGGGCAATACTTATTTTGAAAACGAAAAACATCAGTTTCAGACAAACGGTAAATTCAATAAAATCAGCGGTACATTTTCTTTTCTTTCAGACCTTGAATACAGCGGATATGAAATTCACATGGGATATACCGAAACTATCGGAAATCAGCTTACCGATAACGGCGGTGAAGTATGTGAAAATGTATGCGGATGCTATATTCATGGAATTTTTGACAATGACAAGGTCAGTGAAAGCATAGTTAAAGAACTGTACAGATTAAAAGGTATTCCATATACGCAGAAAAATATCAGCCGAAAAATGTTCAGAGAAATGCAGTTTGACCTGATTGCTGATAATCTGCGAAATAATATAGATATGGAAATGCTTTACCGAATTATAGGAGTATGAATATGGAAATTGAATATGTTCTCCCGAATGAAATTGAAAAAAGAAGCTTTGAAATTATTGAATCCGAACTTGGTGACAGAAAAATTCCCGATGATATAAAACCTGTTGTGCTCAGAGTAATACATACAACTGCTGATTTTGACTACTATGAAAATCTGTGCTTTTCAGAAAATGCAGTAAGTAAATTCAATGAGATAATCAAAAAAGGTGCGGTAATTGTAACTGACACAAATATGGCTAAATCTGGAATTAATAAAAAGGCACTTGAGAAAAACAAGTGCGAATGTATGTGCTTTATGGCTGATGAAGATGTTGCTGAAAGTGCAAAATTAAACGGCACTACAAGAGCCGCTGCATCAGTAGACAAGGCGGCGAAACTCAGCAAGCCTGTTATTTATGCTGTGGGAAACGCTCCTACTGCACTTATAAGACTTGCTGAACATATAAAAAACGGCACATTCCGTCCCGATTTTATCATTGGTGTACCCGTAGGCTTTGTAAATGTTATTGCGTCAAAGGAAATGATTATGCAGTGCGGTGTGCCTTATATTGTTGCTAAAGGAAGAAAAGGCGGCAGTACTGTTGCGGCGGCGATTTGCAATGGGTTGCTTTATCTTATAAACAGTTAAAGTATTTATGGATTAACTTTGTAAAGCTCTTGACAAATCAAATTGAATCGCATGTAATTAAATTGTACACAATCTAATTTGCAATAGCAAACGGAGGTTATAATTATGAACGCATATGATTTTACTGTAAAAGCACAGGATGGTTCTGAGGTTTCTTTATCTCAATTCAATGGAAAAGCACTTCTTATCGTCAACACGGCTACAGGCTGTGGATTTACTCCGCAGTACGAAGAACTTCAGAATATTTATGAAGAATTGCACGAACAGGGACTTGAAATTCTTGATTTTCCATACAATCAGTTTGGTAATCAGGCTCCCGGTGCGGATGAAGAAATACATAGTTTCTGCACAGGCAGATATGGTATTTCTTTTCCGCAGTATTCAAAAATTGATGTAAACGGAGAGAATGCTGTTTCTCTCTACAAGTGGATAACTGCCAATACCAAGTTTGAAGGCTTTGAAGGTGCAATGAAGCTTATTCTTGCTCCTGTTGTAAAGAAAATGGATAAGGATTACAAGAATAACGGCAATATTAAATGGAACTTCACTAAAATCCTTATTGACAGAAACGGTGATATCGTGGCACGCTTTGAGCCTACTGCATCTCTTGATAAGGTTAAGGCTAAGATTAAGGAAATACTCTGAGGTGGGAATATGTCAGATTTCAGTATTACAGAATATGTTTCAAACGGTGTTGAAAACATCGTAAAAAGTGCTGTTAAGGCTACTCTTTCAAATCCTGCGGAAAGTCTTTTTATGGCTAAATTTGCTATTGCATCTAAAAACGCATCAAAGAAACGTTCAAAAGCAGAACAAAATGGTGAACATATCCCCGCTTTTCTGATTGCAAGTATCACAAGCAGTTGTAATCTTCATTGTGCGGGATGCTATTCAAGAGCTAATCACGCATGTTCAGATTCTGCTCCTGTTTGTCAGCTTTCTGCTGAAGACTGGAAACGTATTTTTACTGAAGCAGAGGAAATCGGTGTAAGCTTTATTCTCCTTGCCGGCGGAGAACCTATGATTCGTCGTGATGTTATTGAAACTGCGGGTGAATTCGGTAATATTATGTTCCCTGTATTCACAAACGGAACAATGATTGATGAAAGATACATGACACTTTTCAAAAAGTCAAGAAATCTTCTGCCTGTCATCAGTATCGAAGGTAAGGCTGAAAATACTGATAACAGACGTGGAAAAGGTACTTACGAAAAGATTATTTCTTCTATGGACAGCATGAAGAAAGACGGTATTCTTTTTGGTGCGTCTATTACAGTTACTACTGAAAATCTTGAAGAGGTTTACTCTGACAGCTTTATTGAATCACTGATTGAAAAAGGCTGTAAGACTGTTTTTTATGTTGAATATGTACCTGTTACTGAAGAAAGCAGTCATCTTGCTCCCGACAATGAACATCGTGATATTGCAGATAAAAAACTGCTCAGAATAAGAGAAAAATACTCCGAAATGGTTTTCATCTCTTTTCCCGGTGATGAAAAAGAATCGGGCGGCTGTGTTGCCGCAGGAAAAGGATTTTTCCACATTAATTCTCATGGCGGTGCAGAGCCTTGTCCGTTTTCACCTTATTCAGATGTGAATGTTAAAGAAACTTCTTTAAGAGATGCTCTGAAATCTGAATTGTTCAGAAAATTACAGGAAAACGGCACTATGAATGAAGAACACAAGGGCGGATGTATTCTCTTTGAAAAGAGAGCAGAAGTCGAAAAGTACTTAAATGAGGTGACATAATGGAACAGGATTTTGATGCTTTAAAACTTGAAAATCAGTTGTGTTTTCCGCTTTATGCGGCGGCTAAAGAAGTCGTAAAGAAATATAATCCGTTTTTAAGTGAAATTGATCTGACCTATACTCAGTATATCGCAATGATGGTTCTTTGGGATAAACAGGAAATCAGCGTTAAAGAGCTTGGTGAACATCTCTATCTTGATTCGGGTACACTTACTCCGCTGTTAAAGGCTCTCGAAAAAAAAGGTTTTGTAACTCGTCAAAGGTCTGAAGCTGATGAACGTGTTCTTATTGTTAAAATTACCGATGATGGTTTAAAACTGAGAGAAAAGGCTGTTTCAATTCCTGAGCAGGTTGGTTCATGTGTAAAAATCAATTCTGATGATGCAAAAGAGCTTTACAGAATACTCTATAAAATTTTGGGAGGACTAAAAAATGAATGAGCTTGAAGCTGTTAAAGAACGTCATTCAGTACGTTCATATAAGGACAAAAAAATTGAAAGCCAGACAATTCAGAAACTGAATGAAATGATTGCCGATTGCAATGAAAAAGGAAATCTTCATATTCAGCTTGTGGAAGATGCAGGAAAAACCTTTAACAAACTGCTTAATAAATTCATGGGACTTGGTTCTGCACCGAGTGTTATTGCATGTATCGGCAAAGATGATGAAACTCTTGACGAGAGAATCGGCTACTACGGACAGAAAATCGTTCTTTATGCTCAGATGCTTGGATTGAACACATGCTGGGCAGGCACTTTCAATCCTAAGAATGTAAATGCTGAAATAAAAAGCGGTGAACGTCTTGCTATTGTAATTGCAGTCGGTTATGGTGTTAATAACGGAAGAGTCAGAAAATCAAAGTCCGCTGAACAGGTGGTTCGTGGCGGAACTAACGGAAAACCTGAGTGGTTTATGAAAGGTGTGGAAACAGCACTCCTTGCTCCTACTGCAGTTAATCAGCAGAAATTTGAAATTGTTCTCAATGATGATGAATCTGTTGATATAGTTGACAAGGGCGGTATTCTCAGTAAAATTGATAAGGGTATCGTGAAGTATAATTTTGAGATTGGGGCTCAGCGTTCATAATAGCAGCAAATGTCAAATACATGATTAATTATATAACCTGACAAAATTGCGTTATTTCATATTTGTACAAACTGCTTTGTATCAAAATGATGCAGATTTTCAAAAATGGAAATACACTATTCTGATAATTATCATGTTCGTTTTTTCTTAAAAGCTGACCATGTCTTCATAATCCAGCCAAGAACTGTTCCTACAAAAAGCGCAACAAGAACTGTTCCGATACCAACACTGCCCAGTGATTTCGTAATCACAAGACATAATATAAGTGAAATCAAAACAACTGTAACGTCAAATGCTGTTTTTATCTTTGAAAATGCAATTCCTGTTGTATCAGAAACTGCCTGCATAACTCCTTCTGATGCAAGTGGCATTATGTTTGCAGGTACATAGAAAAACAGTCCTGTTGCTATAATCAGTATACTTACAAAAATCATCATAATACGGATAACATAATTATCAGTATCGGGCAGAAATGAAATAAGATAGTTGCTGAATGTAACAAAATATCCAAATAATATTCCGACAGGAACCTGCAGTAATGCACGTATTTTAAACTTTTTTCTTAGTATACAAAGCTGTATCAGCACAAGAAAACTCTGAAAACATATAGTAGCTTTTCCCATTTCTATATTCCAGCACCTTGTCATTGTGTAAGGAATAGAACTTACAGGTGATACTCCAAGGTCTGATTTTACTGAAACAGCTATTCCTATTGTCATTATAAAAAGTCCGATAATATATCTTGTGAACCTTTTTAAAATATCCTTCTTATTATTTTCCATATACACTTTCCTTTCTTTAAGACAACATGACTATTAGTATACTACTTTCAGCGCTGTAAGTCAATTAGAAAAAAGTATATCGTTACGATTTAAACAATTAAAACAAAAAAGCTGATGCATTCGATATTTTTTTAATTATTTATAACCCGATAAGTTACAATACCTATTATTATCTGCTCTAAATTCAGTTAAAAGCAATACCGCACAAAGCACGTCTAACGGCTTTGTGCGGTATTGCTTTATAAACAAAAATAGAGTGACTTTTGTTTTTCTCCGTATTTTTAATTTCTAATCACATTGCTGTAATTATTTTTCGCACTTAACATCAATAATAACATATTCAGACTTTGTGCCTGTTTTAAAAGGAATTGCCCATCCCGAAATACCGCTTGTAACAACAAAATTTGTATCACCGGATACTTTGCGGTTTTCTGTTCCGTATACTCTGTCATTAAATCCACTATACTACCGTTGATTTAATAAATTCTTCAAGAGTTCCTTCATAACCTGTTGAACTCTTTGCGTAGAATGTAAGTAAAGCTGATGCATCGCTTGCATCTACTGTACCGTCTGAATTTACATCACCGAACTTACCAAATACAATAA
>JAKSQU010000079.1 GCA_024403965.1 Ruminococcus sp. | reverse complement strand
TCTGCCTGTTCGTTTCTATAGCTTGTTGTATAATGTCTTTGATTATTGTTTTTTGTAAATTTCTGTATTGGTGGCGGGCTAACGCCGCCCCTACACTTTTCTATTCGTATTTTCATTATGAATAGTATTTATCTTTCTGCTGTTCGCAGGGTTTTGCGGTCGCCCTGCACCTTCGCAATGCATTTATTTAGAATTATCTTGTCGGTCAAGCCGAGAGATATTGCTGTGAGTAGTCCGTAAAACATCGCTGCGCTTGTTTTACTGCTTTTAAGGGGGACTTTGTCCCCCTCGTACACCCCCTACCAGAGAGGTCTACACCTCTCTGGACTCTGGTAAGTGGCGGCTGCGCCGCATTTTTTATTATTTTTTCAGATTAATCACTGCTGTTCACTAATTAAAATTGAAACCTTGCTCTGAATGTTCTTTGCTGTTTCGTCTGCTGTCTTTTCACCTTCAAAGTATGCATCAAGTTCATCATATATGATTGTGCTTACATCTTCTGAGAACCATGTTGATACACTCTTTGCATTCTTTACATAGTCAACAATGTAGCTTTTCTGCTCCTTTGTGAGCGGCTTAATCTTGATTTCCTTGTCAGCTATATAGTATGCATCTTCGTATTCGTGCTTTTCACCGTTTTCATCAACATAGTAAGGCTTGTTCATTGCCTCATCTGCCTGTTTCTCAAATTCACTCTTTAATGCTGAGAAATTGTATGATAATAATTCTTCATTTGTCATATACTGCTTGATGAATTCCCAGCAGACTGCCTTGTTTTTTGAACTTTCAAGTATTGCTGCTGTGTCGTTAACAGAAATTTTTGCGCCGTTTCCGTTTTCAGACGGATAGCCTACAAGAGTAATCTTGTCACCGCCGAAATTAGCCTGTTCTGTTGCGGCATAGTTTCTGAACTGTGAGAAATATGTCATTGATAAGAGTGCCTTGTCATTTGCACAGGCTGTTTCTCTGTCTGCCCAGTACTGCTGCATTTCTTCCTGTGATGCGTTTTCCCAGTCAAATGCCTCTGTATCAGTCGGGAACTGATTGCAGAATTCAAGAATTTCCTTGAATTCAGGTGTGTCAAAGCTGCATTTTGCTGTTGTGTAGTCGATAAAGTCCTGTTGTGATGTTGAAACAAGCATACCGAATACTTCGGTCTTGTTTGCACCTGCCATAAGCTCCATTCCGTCAGGAAGATTTTCATATGTTTCCTTTAAGTCGCTGAATGTCCAGTTTTCAATATCGCAGTATTTTTCCTTTGCGGCATATGTTGATACTGTGAATGCAGGTGAGAGTGAAAGGAGCTTTCCGTTGTATTCGCATGCGGCAAGGATATTTTCCATAATCATATCCTTTGAAAGCTCATTGTCCATGAGTGAATAAAGGTCTGTGAAAACACCCTTTGATGCAAATGATTCAATTAATGATGTATCGTATGTAATAATCATGTCAGGAGCCTTGCCGGAGATAATGTCCATTTTAAGCTGCTGTGAAGGTGAGTTGAGTACCTTTTCAGATGCTTCGTCATATTCATAGTAGTCGCCGTAGTTTACAGCCTTGAAACGTACATCATCATGTGATTTGTTGAAATCCTTTATCATGTTGTTTACGTTGTAGTCATCATAAAGTGTAGCAATTGTAACGATATTTACATTTGCTGTTTCAGATGCGTCACGCTTTACAAGACGGTAGAATGCTGATTCCTGCATTGATGCGCAAAGGAATTCACCATTTTCCACAGGAACAATGAAATTGTTGTACTGACTAAGGTCTGCGTCTGTGAAGTTTACAATCTGGTCGTATGTGCCGTCAGCCTTGATACCGCAGTAGCCTGACATTTCGGTTGCAAAGAAGATATAATCTCCGCTGCCCTTTCCAAGTCCTCCGCTTGTACTGCTGAAATTTCCAAGTGTAATCTTTTCACCTTCGGGCTTTAATGTTTCAGGATTGAGAAGAATTAACTCAAAGCCCTTTTCACCGTAACCTGTTACACCGACTTTTCCGTCTGCTGAAACGCCTGTGCCTTCAATCCACTGTAAACCAAGGTCTTCTGCCTTATTGCCGACTTTTCCGTCTGCACTGAGTAAAGCTAAATTAGACTGTCCGTCATTTCCCTGGATATTTAAAAGCATTTTGTCATTTCCGATGGCATTAATACCGGAAATATAGATGTTCTTGACATCATCTCCGAATTCTTCAAGACCGCTTACGTCGGTGCTTGAAATTACCTTGCCTTCTGAATCTGTGCAGATAAGCTTGTAGGTTGTTGTTCTTGCGTCTTCCATAGCTTCATAGTCGAATTTTTCCCAGTCAAAATCGGGGTCTTCGTAGTCAGGTCTCTCGAAATCGCCGTAGTCTGAAACATTTGCAAGAATATAGATATTTCCGTTGTCTGCAACAGCTGAATATGAGTAAATATCAGCATTCTTAGGTGCCTTGTAGTCAATGTCAAGCTTTGTAACTGTGCTTAAATCTGTTGATGCTATGTAGTAGTCTGAACTGCCTGTGCTGTAGTCATAGTAGCCTATGAGTACATTTTCTGTATTCGGAATAAGCTGAAGTGAATTAACATTGCCGTTTCCTTTTGGGAATTCAGATGGAGTATCAAGCGGAATTGCCTTATATGAATTTGCAAAGCTTTCCTGTGCAGACTGTGTAACTGCATTATTTCCTGATGAAGAATTCTTCTTTGTGCATGATGCAGATGTGCCGCATGCAATAGTAAGTGCTGTTGTAAATGCAGCAATTCTGAATAATGTGTTCTTTTTCATGGTTGTGTCCTTTCGTCATTGTTTGTTTTTTTGCGTTTTATGTCAGCAAGCTTTTTTTCAAAAAAGCCTGTAACATTCTGTTTCATTCTGCCCTTGTATTTCTGATAAAGGATAAATCCCTTTACAATGAAATAAAGCAGAGTTAAAAACGGAATAAACAGAATATATTTTCTTGCTGTGTACAGAAATGTAATTCTGAATTCTGTTATTCTTGATGCATTTTCCCAGTAGGGAAGTCTTATTCCGTCATTTCTGACAACAGACTTTGAAATATTCTTCATTGCCTTTGTGCGTACAGATGAAGAAAATCTTTTGCTGTTGCTTACAAGTGAAACCTTGTCTTTGTAGCTGTCTGCAACTGCTGTCTGCATTGTGGATGTGCCGAAATTTTCGACGGGTTCGGGCATTATGCATTCATAACAGGTTATTCTGCTGAATTTATTCATCTGCGGTTCGCCGAATGATGAACTGTTCATGCTGAGTGAAGATGCAGTTGTGTAGCTTATGAATGCTTTTGGATTTTCGCCTGCACATTCCTTTTCGGTTTTGCCCGATGAAGATTTGATAATTCCCGATATGTAGCACTGTATTCCGTTTATGTATATGCTCATTCCTGCCACATCATCTGAGCCGTAGAGATTCCATGCAAGCTCGCTGTCGATAACAGCACCATCCTGCATTAAATCATCCTGACTTATATATGAGCCGTGAATAAGCTCGTAATTATGAATAAGGAAGAAATCACCGCCTACAGCGTTTATTTCTGCCTGTGCACGTCCGTTTATTTCACTTCTTGTGTCGTATATGCCGACATATGAGCTGTATGAATCCGAAAACGGCTTGCTCATTGCTGTTGTATCATATGCGGCATTTTTCAGAGCCGTATTTATCTGCTGTCTTACAGAATTTACTGAATCTGTGGAAAATCCCGCATCTTCGGAAAAGAAACAGCTGACCTGTGAATAATGCTCGTCAGAGTCGCCCTGCCATCTTTCAGCCGCATAGTTGTAACGCTGTGAATGAGCCATACTGTTTCCGACGGCTGTGAGAATAAGTGCGGAAACAACAGCGGCGGCATTTAAAGATATGACGGCGGTCTGTACGGGTTTTAGCTTTTTTTTCATTGGCACCACCCGTTACTTCATACGCACCTGGTCACCTGCCTTGACAGGCTTGCTTGCTGTAGTGATAACGTATGTACCCTGTGAGATATTGCCTTCAACTGCGCTTGCAACTTCGTCAGATGCCTTAACGTCTACGTTTACTCTTTCTGCATAGTATCTGTTGCCGAGCGGTGTGCTCTTTGAACGTACTGTGAGAACGAATTTGCCCTTAGAGTCTTCATAAACAGAGCTTTTCGGAACGAGAGCGTCATAGTTTCCGCTGCCGCATGGAATTGAAAGGTCAAGGAATGAACCCGATTCAACATCACCTGTTACAGAGAATACGAGAATGCGGTTTTTACTTCCGCTCTGATTGTCGCTCTTTATATCAGTAAGAACAGCTTCAGTTTCTGAACCCCATGAATTCATGATTTCAGCCTTTGAGCCCTTCTTTACCTTTCTTGCCTTTTCTCCGTCAACAGTAACCTGTACTGTGTAGCCTTCTGAAGAAATATCAATAACTGCAAGCGGTACACCCGGAACGGCTGTTTCGTCGGGCTTTACGTTTATACTGCTTACGATACCGCTGTACTTTGATTTGATTTCAGTTTCAGCGTTGTCTTTTTTGAGCTTTTCGAGCTTTTCACGCTTTCTGTCGATTTCCTTTTTCTTTGCTTCAAGGTCAAGTGCAGACTGCTGCTGCTGAATGCCGTCGGTTTTCTGTTCCTTGCTGAGTGCGATTATAAGCTCGGATAATGCTCTCTGCTTTGCGATAACATCTTCATTAGCCATTTCATATGTCATTTCTGAACCCGAACCGCCGTTTGATTCATAGTCTGTGATAAGACGTTCAAGGTCTGCAAGTTCGCTGTCTGCTGTTTCGATTTTTTCAGTAAGGTCACTGCGTATTACAGCCTTTTCAGTTTCATAATTTGTTTTTGCTGTGTCAAGGAGAATTTTCTTTGCGTCAGCTTCGCTTTTTGCAGCTTCGGAATCTCCGCCGTCTCTGAGAATATCAGTGTAGAGTTCATAGGCTGTCTGATACTCCTTGTCGGCATTCATCCAGTCAGCGCAGAGTGTCTGCAGCTGTCCGATGTATTCAATGGGTGCTTCGTCATAGCTGTCTGAACGAACAGCCATAAGCGCTGATGATAGCTTTTCCTTTAATGCTGTCTTTTCGGTATATTTGCGCTTGTTTTCGTGGTATACTTCCTTTTCAGCCTGAACTGTGCCTGCATTGTTTGCAATCTGATTTCTTAAAGTAATTGCACGGTTAAGGTCTTCTCTTGCATTTGAAATTGCCTGATTCTGTGATGAATAGTCAAAAGGAATTGTGAGAAGTGATTTCTGATAGTCAAGTTCAAGGGCTTCAAGCTCTGTTTCAGCCATAGTTACAGCTTCGCTGTCTTCACCGCCTACAGTAAAGAGAACATCACCCTTTTCGATAAGCTGACCTACTTTGATGTTGATTGTGCTGATAGTTTTGTTTTCGTCGATTGTGACATCGTAGGACTGATTTGATTCAACCATACCGCTGCCGCGCACACGTTCTGTAAGCTTGCCCGAAACTGCCATTTCCGTGGAAATTTCAGCAAGACTTCTGTTCATGATGGTATTTGAACAGAATGTAAGTACAAGCATAGCCGCAAGGAAGATTATGAGTAATGTCTTTATCAGTTCTCTTTTTCTTGCGGGGTCTTTTTCTTCTAAGTTTTTGTTTATCTCGCTCATTGTCTTTCTCCTTAACCTTTAATTCCGCCTGAATGTGTGATGCCTTCTATGAGATAATCTTCTCCGTAAAGGAACATCAGTATTGTAGGTACCATGTAAACTGTTCCTACTGCAAATGCGAGTCCGATATCGCCCTGATTTATCTGTGAAAGGAATACTGAAAGCGGGTGATAGTTAGCGTCACGCATAAGTACAAGTGGCTGTTCAACCATGTTCCAGTAATCAATGAATACAAGCATTGCAACAGATGCAATTGCACCCTTGCAGAGCGGAATGTATATCTTTGTCAGTATTTTTATTTCTCCTGCGCCGTCAAGCTTTGCGGCTTCAACATAGGCGGCGGGAATACGTTTCATAACCTTTGTAAGCAGAAAAATGCTGAATGGTGAAAATACAGCAGGAAGTATGATAGACCATCTTGTATCAAGAAGTCCGAGTTTGTCTGCTACAAGGAAATTAGGTACGAGTGTTACCTGATACGGCATAAGCATAAGTATAATATAAATAAAGAATATAAGACTTTTTATTTTGTTTGGATATCTTGCAAAGCCGTATGATGTGATAACTGCAACTGCTATCTGAAAAACTGTAATCGGAACTGTGAGTATGACCGAATTCCAGAATTTCATAAGATAATCCGAATTCATAATGAGTACGGATTTGTACTGTGAAAGAGTAACTTCATCGGGAATGAATTTCAGATTTACATTTTCGGATATGAAGGTTTTTTTATCTTCCGACATATTGCTTATCATTGCGCCGTAGTTGGCACTGATTTCGCTGTTTGTCATAAACGAATTTGCAATGGTAAGTATGGTGGGAAGAATGAACATTACAGCTGAAATACAGATGAATACTGTGAATATCACTGTAAGTCTTTTGTCGTGTCGTCTTACAATTGCCATTATTCCACATCCTTTCCGAAATGATTTTCAGAAATGAGAAGAACTGCAATAACCACAATCATAACAGCGGCGAAAATAACAGCCGCAGACGAAAGCTTCTGATAATCGAAATTATTGAATGTGTTGTTCATGAAATGCTGCAGCATATAAAGCTTTTCAAGCGGATGGTCACCTGTTAAAAGGTAAACTTCTCTGAAAATCTTAAATGAATTGATGAGTGAAAGGATAAGTACAAAAACTATTGTAGGTGAAAGATATCTGAGTTTAATCTGGAAGAATTTGTAAAAGCCGCCTGCACCTTCAAGGTCTGCAACTTCGATAATGTCTGTAGGAATTCCCACAAGCGCTGACATAAAGAGAATCATATTATAGCCTAAGTTTTTCCAGAGAAACATAAATACAATGATAATCTGACCGTAATCGGAATTCAGCCAGTCAATACCCTTGCCGCCGAATGCTTCAATAATCTGATTTATAGTGCCGTGGCTGTGGAAAAGAACCTGCCACACAAGAACAACCGATGCAGTAGGAACCATAAGCGGACTTAAAAACATGGTTCGGAAAGCACTTTTTCCGGGAATGTTTCTTTCAAGTATCATTGCAAGTCCGAGCGGAAGAATTACTGCAAGGGGAACGGCTGTAAGAGAGAATAACGCTGTATTTTTTGCGGCTCTCGTAAAAGCAGAGTTATCAAGCAGTTTCGTGTAATTCTCAATGCCTACAAACTGATTTGTAACGGGATTTGCAATAAGTGAATAGTAGATTACAATACAGAAGGGGATAACGAAGAAGAAAAGAACACCTGCAACGCTCGGCAGTATTGCAAGATTGCTGAAAATTCTTTCGTTCCGTCTTCCGCACTGTGTTTTGTGCTTGTTTTTCTCTTTCAATGTATCACTTCTTTCTTTGTTTCTGTGCTGATTATAGCATACTGTTCTTAAAAAATGTCTGTGTTTTTCTTAAAATTCTCTTAATGTCATATGTTGTAATTTACAGTTCTCTATATATAAGTGACTTTCAGAGCCGAAAAAGACGAAGGAAAAATAAATATTTTTCTTTTAACAATAAATTTGTATGCCGACAATTGAATAATCGACAGGTTAATCATTTTTATTATAATATATTGTTATATAATTGTCAATAGGGATATAATCAGCTGATATAAATATATTCGCCCGATAATACCAAAATGTGACATAATATGCATATATAATGTATAAAAGAGAATGAAAACAGCGTTTTACACTACTTTTAATGCACAAACGAGAAAAATTTGTGCAAACAAACTTTTTTAAAAATAAGTATTGACATTCTGAAATTGATGTGATATAATATTATCTGTTGAAACGCCATGCGGGTGTAGTTCAATGGTAGAATTCCAGCCTTCCAAGCTGGTTACGTGGGTTCGATTCCCATCACCCGCTCCATTAAAGCAGCTTTGGCTGCTAAAGTTTTATGCGCCTTTAACTCAGCTGGATAGAGTAACTGCCTTCTAAGCAGTAAGCCACTGGTTCGAATCCAGTAAGGCGCGCCATTACGAAACTCTCCGTTATATCTCCATATAAATGGAGAGTTCCGTTTTTTATTTATTGAATATGGTGGGTGTAGCTTAGCTGGTTAAAGCGTCGGATTGTGGTCCCGAAGATCGTGGGTTCGAATCCCATCTCCCACCCTCATGAAACAGGCACTTTCGAGAAATCGAAAGTGTCTTTTTTATTATTTCCTAACATTTTTCCTAACATGGAATATTTTTGCTGAAATGTAATTCAGAAATATATGAATATGTCCCCGCTTTTGCGGGGACTTTATAAAATATTCTTCAAACAGATATCGGCATTTTTAAGATTTGATTTTAAAATTTCATAAAGAATTTAAAATTTCACGTTATAATTTGAAATTCGATTTAAATTTCTATTGATATTTTAAATTCTTTATGCTAATATTTAAGGCAACAATCAAAGACTTATACAGCAGGCTGTAAAAATAAATATGGTAATACTCAAAAAATACAGAATATTGTAACATATATAAAGGGCGGTCACTGCGAAAAATAATCACAGTGACTGCCTTGTTTTTTGGATTTTTCACTGTCTTCATTAAAGCGGGTGAAAAATCTTGTCCAATTCACTAAAATATACTATAATAAAAATACAAAAAAATTATTTTAAGACAAGCGTTACCTTTTACATATAAATTACGTCTATATATGTAAAGAGAACAGGAGGTGCAGTATGAATGATAATTTAATCATCGAACTCTATT
>JAKSQU010000078.1 GCA_024403965.1 Ruminococcus sp. | reverse complement strand
AAAAACGGAGAGAATTCCAAAAATCAATTCTCTCCGTTTTCTTTATCTGACTAAAAACTATACCAGTCGCCGACATCCTTATTAATAATTTCTGTGGCGATTTCACGTTTGGTTTTGCCATTGTCCATGGCGGTTTTTTCGATATATCTGTGAGCCTCTTCCTCTGAATAATTCATATTGGCAATAAGAATCAGCTTTGCACGGTTTACGAGACGGATTTCTGCCATTCTTTCTTCAAGTGAAACAGTTTTCTTTTCAAGTCGTCTCAGCCTTTCTCTTGCCGATTTTATATCGTTCAAGCTCTGCGTTA
Organism: Ruminococcus sp.; assembly: GCA_024403965.1. Classification (GTDB taxonomy): domain Bacteria; phylum Bacillota; class Clostridia; order Oscillospirales; family Ruminococcaceae; genus Ruminococcus. Next base: position 8,492 of record JAKSQU010000078.1, on the reverse strand, counting down.
CTACCTGTAATGAAAACGGCTTGCGCATGACAAATGTTCCGTATTTGACAACCTTGCTGTATACATCATCATACAGTTCATTTCGTACAATAAGCAGAGTTACTGTGTTGTTTGAACTGCCTGAGTCGATTGAGAATTCAATGCCTGATTCATCAAATAACGGCGAATTTATGATGATTATGTCATACTGTCTTTCAGCAGTGCGCATCTGTGCCTGATATACACTTGAAACTATGTGAATAGGGTCAAAATCTCGTGTCGGGAGCATTTCCTTGAATGTCGTATTGAATTTTTCAGAAGATGATACTATAAGGACACTGTAAATATGTTCTTCAAGTTTCATCTGTCAATCATCCTTTCGGTGTCGTTTATCTGTTTACATAAAATTCAATAACAGATTCTGACAGATGTGACTTAATAAATTCACTGTCAAGAGCAGCTTTTTTTGCCTGTTTCAGATCAGACGGCAGCTGACTGAATTTTGCAAGCTCTTCCGCAGATGCAGTGAAAAGATTGAAATCTGCAGCAGGCGGAAGTGTAAGATTATTCTTAATTCCGTGCAGACCTGCATAGATAATAAGTGCATATGCAATATAAGGATTTGCTGTCGGGTCAGGTGAACGCAGCTCGGCTCTCTTGTATTCATCAAATGCAGCAGGAATTCTGATAAGCGGTGAACGGTTTTCAGCAGACCATGAAATATACTTCGGTGCTTTGCATTTGCCGAGTCTTTCGTATGAGTTTTCTGTAGGGTTAAGGAAAAGTGTCATATCAGAAATTTTATCAAGCACTCCCGCAATGGCAGGAGTAAGCACTGAATTACCATTTTTGTCGGTAACTGAGAAATTTATATGCATACCGTTTCCGGGGGAATTTTTAAGCGGCTTTGCAGAAAAGTCTGAAACAAGACCGTTTCTCATAGCAACAGTTTTTACAGTTACGCAGAATGTAACAGCATTGTCAGCCGCAGACATCGGGTCTGAATAATGGAAGTCAATTTCATTCTGTCCGGGACCTTCTTCATGGTGTGAGCATTCAGGGATAATACCCATCTGTTCAAGAGTAAGACAGATTTCACGTCTTATATTTTCTCCTCTGTCATCAGGTGCAATATCCATATAGCCTGCCTTGTCATAAGGAACCTTAGTCGGTTCACCGTTTTCGTCACGCTTGAAAAGATAGAATTCAAGCTCTGAACCGAATGCAAAGCGGTATCCTTCCTTTTCAGCATCTTCAACAGCCTTTGCGAGAATACTTCTTGTATCACATTCAAAAGGAGTGCCGTCAGGCCATGTAATATCACAGAACATACGGACAACACGTCCCTGTTCAGGTCTCCACGGAAGAACTGAAAGTGTAGACGGGTCGGGATGAAGAATAAAGTCTGAATGAACGCTGTTGTCAAAGCCTGTTACTGACCAGCCGTCAATTGCAACACCTCTCTTGAACGCTCTCGGGAGCTGTTCAGCCATAATTGAAACATTTTTCTGTCTGCCGAAAATATCGCAGAAAGCAAGTCGGATAAATTTTACGTCTTCTTCTGCAATAAACTGCAGACTTTCCTGTTTGGTATACTTCATGAAAAAACACCTTTCATAAGGGAATAGGCAACTCCTGTAAACAGGGGTTGCCTTTGATAAATTAGTTAGCTACATACATCTGCTTGTAAGGGTTCTTGCTGTCAGGAACGATTTTTGTGAAGTATGAATTAAGAATTTCAGCCTTGTTAAAGCCGAAATATTCACAAAATTCTGAAATATATTCTTCGATTTCAGCCATATCATCAGCATCAGCCTTAGAAGTAACAACATTATGCGGAAATACAATATTTTTGCACTCACTTCTGAGAAACATCTTGCCGCCGTGCATACCCATGCAAGGGAAATTGCTCACAATATCCCTTTCTTCATCGCCAAGACCGAGAGCGATAATAACACCGCCTGCCTGGTATTCACCAAGGAAACTTCCGCAGCTTCCACCGATAACCATAACAGGTTTTTTCTCCTTGTATTCCTTCATGTGAATGCCTGCACGATAGCCTGCATTACCCTTTACGAATATCTTACCGCCACGCATAGCATAGCCTGCAGCGTCACCGATATTACCATGTATAATAATCTTTCCTTCGTTCATGGTATCACCGACAGCATCCTGTGCATTGCCGATAACAGTGATTTCAGCACCGTTAAGGTATGCGCCGAGAGCATTGCCCGGAGTACCTGTTATCTCTATTTTATTTTTTTCAAGACCTGCTGCGATGAATCTCTGACCGAGTGCACCGTCTACAGCAACGTCATCTTCACTTTCACGAATCATTTTGTTAAGACTTCTGTAGTCTTTTGAAACAGCATCTATTCTGTTCATGACTTTGAACCTCCTAACTTTATTTTACGATATTTTAATGAAAAAGGCAATAGGGAAGGAGAAATTTTTATTGCCTCAGCGTCGATAGTGTCGAGCGGAGTCTTTTCTCTGATAAGTGAAGTATAAATACCTGCTCTTTCGATATCGCCAAGGAGCATGAATCCTACGAGTCTGTTATCCTTCACAAAGAGACGCTTTACAGAATCATCTGTTTTTTCTTCTGTCATTTCGCCTTCGTAGATACCTGCTGTAAGAGCGTGATAGCCGAAGAAACCGATAGCGTTCATAGGAACACCCTTATCGAATACAGTATCAGCACCTGCCATATTCTGACCTGCAGTTTCACCCTGCATAACAGCGTTAGGAAGAAGTGCAAGAACATTCTTCTGACCTGTGAGAGCGTTTACGCCCTGTGAGCAGTCGCCGACAGCATATATATCTTCAACTGATGTTTTCATCTTTTCGTCAATGATAATACCACGTTCAGTTTCACCGCCGATTTCCTTGACAAGAGAAACATTTGCACGTACACCGACAGCAAGAATAAGCACATCAAAGTCAACTACAGCACCGCTCTTCATATATGCCTTGTCTGCATCAAATTTCTCAGCACTGTCGCCGAGCATGAATGAAATTCCGTTTTCTTCAAGAACATTCTGCATAAGCTTTGCACAAGGTTCGTCGAGAATACTTGAAAGTACTCTTTCAGCAAGGTCACATACAGTAATGCTCTTTACACGTCCGCAGAGACCTTCTGCACATTTAAGACCGATAAGACCTGCACCGACGATAAGAACTCTTGAATTTTCATCAACAGCCTTTTCGATTTCAGCCGCATCATCTTCTGTCATAAATGAGAATTTAGCAGAAACATTATCTAAACCTGTGAAAGGCGGAACGAAAGGTGATGAGCCTGTTGCAACGCAAAGCTTGTCATAAGGAATTTTTTCACCGGATGAAACAGTAACAGTCTTAGCATCCTTGTCGATTGAAACAGCTGTATCATAAACGAGTTTGCAGTTATTCTTTTCGTAGAATTCGTCACTGCGGTACTTCATCTTTTCAAAATCTGTTTTGCCCTGTAAATAGTAGGAAATAAGCGGACGGCAGTAAACAGTTTTCTTCTCACCGGAGATAAGAGTAATTGAGCCTTCAGTATCAGCCTTGCGGATACCTTCGATACATCCGACAGCAGCAACACCGCCGCCGATAATTACATAACGATTCATACCATTCACTCCCTTTCTTCGTATACGATAGCCTTGTTAGGACAACCGCTTGCACAGGCAGGTGAGCCGCATGAATTTTCAAGACAAAGCTCACACTTCATAGCTGCACCGTTTTCATTGTGTGAAACAGCACCTACAGGACAGACAAGAATACATGTATAACAGTGTACACACTTGTCTGTATCAATTTTAACAGTACCGTTTTCGTCTTTAGTGATAGCACCTGCAATACAGCTTTTTACGCATAACGGGTCATCACAGTGACGGCATGAAACCGCATATTTAATCTTATTGTCTTCTTCAACATGAATTCGTGGATAAATCTCCTTATCCTTTAAAGCCTTGACCATATCGGATAAACCGGAGTTGGCAAAAGCACAGTTATATTCGCATAAATGACAGCCAAGACACCATTCTTCGTTTACATATACTCTTTTCATTCTCCTGCGTGTGAGATACCGAGAATCTCAAGCTCCTTTTCTGTAAGATTTATACCACGCAGCATTAATCGGTTGCCACGCAGAGTTTCGATGGAGTTGATACCCATACCGCCCATGAGTTCCTTGATTTCGTGTCCCCATGCGGTCATGAGATTTACAAGACGCTGACTTCCGATTTCAGGATTCAGACGCTTAACAAGTTCAGGATTCTGAGTTGCAATACCCCAGTTGCACTTGCCTGTCTGACAAGTACGGCAGAGATGACAGCCCATAGCGAGAAGAGCGGCAGTTGCAACGTAGCAGGCATCAGCACCGAGAGCGATTGCCTTGACAACGTCAGATGCTGAACGGATACTACCGCCGACAACAAGTGAAACCTGATTTCTGATACCTTCTTCACGGAGTCTCTGATCACATGCAGCAAGTGCAAGTTCAATCGGAATACCAACGTTATCACGGATTCTTGTAGGTGCAGCACCTGTACCGCCTCTGAAACCGTCGATTGCAATGATATCAGCACCGCTTCTTGCGATACCGCTTGCGATAGCAGCAATATTGTGAACAGCAGCAACCTTTACGATAACAGGCTTTTTATACTGTGTAGCTTCCTTTAATGAATAAACGAGCTGACGTAAATCTTCAATTGAGTAAATATCGTGGTGCGGAGCAGGTGAGATAGCATCTGAACCTTCAGGAATCATTCTTGTATGTGAAACGTCACCTACAATTTTTGTACCTGGAAGATGTCCGCCGATACCTGGCTTAGCACCCTGTCCCATCTTGATTTCAACAGCAGCGCCGGCATTGAGATAATCATCATGTACACCGAAACGTCCTGATGCAACCTGAACGATTGTGTTTTCACCGTAAACATAGAAATCTTCGTGAAGACCGCCTTCACCTGTGTTGTAGTAGATACCAAGCTGCTGTGCTGCAAGAGCAAGACTCTTGTGAGCGTTGTAGCTGATAGAACCGTAGCTCATAGCTGAGAACATAACAGGGAGTTCAAGCTTAAGCTGAGGACTGAGATTATTTATAAGCTTTCCGTTTTCATCACGCTCGATGGAATCAGGCTTTTTGCCGAGAAAAACCTTTGTTTCCATAGGTTCACGGAGCGGATCGATAGGCGGATTTGTTACCTGTGATGCATTGATAAGGATTTTATCCCAGTAAACAGGGAAAGGCTTAGGGTTACCCATTGATGAAAGGAGAACACCGCCGCTGTTAGCCTGTTTGTATATTTCTTTAATAGTATCGTCAGCCCAGTTTGCATTCTCTCTCATACGGCAGTCGCTCTTGACGATTTTTATTGCTCTTGTAGGACAGAGAGAAACACATCTCTGACAGTTTACACATTTAGCGTCATCACTGATTATAACCTTGCCGTCTGCATCGTAAGTATGAACCTCATTAGCACACTGTCTTTCGCAGACACGGCATCCGATACAGCGGTTCTGATTTCTGACAACTTCAAATTCAGGGTAGATAAATTCAATTCCCATCAGAATTTGCCCTCCTTTACTTTAACTATAACAGGTTCGCCGCCTGCAGGAGCATAAATGTTCTGAGCATCAGGCTCCATAACACGGATAGCAGCCTCTTCGCTTGCGATATAAACCTTATCGTCTTTTTCACCGACAACCATTGAACGAAGTTTAAGTCTGTCGTTAAGTGCCATAAGACCGCCTTCAAAACCAAGAATGATTGAGAAAGGACCTGTAACAAGAAGACTTGAAAATACAGTTCTGAGATAGTTGAGTCTCTCACGCTCCTCAGGACATTTTTTGTCGATTGTCTGCCAGAAAGGAGCAGCAACAACTGATGCCATTTCTTCGAGTGTGAGCTTCTGACGGCGGAGAAGGTAGTCTGCAATATATGTGATTACCTCTGTATCAGTCTGAAGTGTACATTTGTAGCCGTACATTTCGATAAATCTGCGGTTAGCGTCATAAGATGAAATTTCACCGTTATGAACGATAGTATAGTCGAGAAGTGCAAACGGATGAGCACCGCCCCACCAGCCGGGAGTATTAGTAGGATATCTTCCGTGAGCTGTCCATGAGTAAGCCTCGTATTCATCAAGACAGTAGAATCTTCCGACATCCTCAGGGAAACCTACAGCCTTGAATGCGCCCATATTCTTGCCGCATGAGAAAACGTAGCTGCCCTTTAATTCTATATTAATCTTTGTAACAATTCTTACAACGTATTCCTTTTCATCAATCTGAAGTGCAGTAAGAACAGAGTTAAGCGGAGAAACAAAATATCTTCTTATAATAGGCTCATCGGTAATTTCAGGAATAGTTCGTGTTTTAATGGATTCATCCTTAACAACCTCAAAGCTTTTTCTGAGCAGATGCTCACATTCCTCTCTTGCAGAAATGCTGTCGAAAAAAATATGAAGAGCATACTGTTCTTTGTGTTCAGGGTAAATGCCGTAAGCGGCAAAACCTCCTCCGAGACCATTTGAACGGTCATGCATAGGCTTCATGCTTTCAATTATTTTTTCACCGTTCATTCGGTTGCCGTCTTTGGAGATAACAGCTGAGATGGCACATCCCGAAGGAATTCTTATCTGTCCTTCTAATTTCATATTTTCAGACCTTTCTATTATAATATAAAGAAAAGGCGTCCACAGAGAAGGATAGTTAATCCATGTCCATGAACGCCTTTGCTCATTTACGCTAATTATACAACGTCAATTCTGATTTGTCAACCCTTTTTTGAAAATTTTCTTCAAAAAAATTTTTTTGAAAAAAGGGTTGACAAATGAATAACAAGGGTGTATAATACAAGCATAAGGCAAGGGCGTCTTGGATGTACAGCATAGCTGTCTATCCAAGTCGCCTTTTTCTTTTATCTGAACGTTCATAAAAAATCATTAAAGATTAGCCGTCCAAAGACGTACGGCATATGAAAGGAAGTAATTAAGATGGCAACAGTACCAGAATATTTCGGATGTAAGGTGTTCGACGACAGAATTATGAAAGCTAAGCTTTCAGCAAGCGTTTATCGTTCTTTAAAGAAAACAATTGACGAGGGTTCAGCACTCGATATATCAGTAGCTAATGCAGTAGCAGCTGCAATGAAGGACTGGGCAGTAGAAAACGGAGCTACACATTATACACACTGGTTCCAGCCACTTACAGGTATTACAGCTGAAAAGCACGACAGCTTTATTTCACCATCACCGGACGGCGGTGTAATTATGGAATTCTCAGGCAAGGAGCTCTTAAAGGGTGAGCCTGACGCATCATCATTCCCGTCAGGCGGTCTCCGTGCTACATTCGAGGCAAGAGGATATACAGCATGGGATCCTACATCATTCGCATTTATCAAGGGACACAGCTTATGTATTCCTACAGCTTTCTGCTCATACGGCAGTGAGGCTCTCGATAAGAAAACTCCGCTCCTTCGTTCAATGGAGGCTATCAACAAGCAGGCACTCAGAGTTCTCCGCTTATTCGGAAACGAAGATGTAAAGTGTGTTCGTACATCAGTGGGTCCTGAGCAGGAATACTTCCTTGTAGACAAGGCAATGTACGAAAAGAGAAAGGATCTCATTTTCACAGGACGTACACTCTTCGGTACAAAGCCGCCTAAGGGACAGGAAATGGACGACCACTACTTTGGTGTAATCAAGCCAAGAGTTGAAGCATTCATGGCTGACCTTAACGAAGAACTCTGGCAGCTCGGTATTCTTGCAAAGACAGAGCACAACGAAGTTGCTCCTGCACAGCACGAGCTTGCACCTATTTATTCAACAACAAATATTGCAGCTGACCAGAACCAGATTACAATGGAAATCATGCAGAAGGTTGCATTAAAGCATGATCTTGTATGTCTCCTTCACGAAAAGCCTTTTGCAGGCGTAAACGGCAGCGGTAAGCACAACAACTGGTCAATTTCAACAGATACAGGCATCAATCTCCTTTCACCTGGTGATACACCATATGAAAACGCACAGTTCCTTCTTTTCCTCTGCGCAGTAATCAAGGCTGTTGACGATTATCAGGATCTTCTCCGTATCGCAGCTGCTACAGCAAGCAACGACCACAGACTTGGCGCAAACGAAGCTCCTCCTGCAGTAGTTTCAATCTTCCTTGGCGATGAGCTTACAGCTATTCTCGAAGCTATCGAAAAGGGTGAACACTACAGCGGTACAAAGAAGAAGACTATGAAGCTCGGCGTTGATGTTCTCCCTAAGTTTGCAAGAGATACAACAGACCGTAACCGTACATCACCATTCGCATTCACAGGAAACAAGTTTGAATTCCGTATGCTTGGTTCATCAAACAGTATCTCATGTACAAACATCATGCTCAACTCAGCAGTTGCTGAATCACTCAAGATTTACGCTGACAGACTTGAAAAGGCAGAAGACTTTGAAAAGGCTCTCAACGAAATGATCAAGAAGACAATCAAGGATCACAAGAGAATCCTCTTCAACGGCAACGGC
>JAKSQU010000077.1 GCA_024403965.1 Ruminococcus sp. | reverse complement strand
TTTAATAAATTCATACACAATCCTAAAACAGTATTCAAAAATTGCGGATTGGCTTTCTGTTGCTTTTTTATTGATTTTTCGTATATTTTCTTGATTTTTAAGTAAAAATGTGCTATGATTATACTATAGGCAATATTACTCTGAAATGGTCAGAGTATTTTTGAAAACATTTTTCAAAATGAGGGATATTAAAATGAAAAAACACAATGCAATGCGTACTGTCAGCACTGCTCTCGCCGCATTTCTTTTATGCTCGGCAGTGTCCTTTCCGACAGGTAAAAAAAATGCCGTAAAAAGTACGGCGGCGGACAATGTTCAGAAATACGAATTCGAAGACGGCAAAACCGAGGGCGGCAAAATTCACGCAAACGGCGTTTCCGATGTAAAACTCGGTGATTACCCCGAAGATACCGACCTTACAGGCTTTTCGGGTTCGGGATTTTCCTACCTTGACCAGAAAGGTACTGCTGTAAGTGTTGATGTTGAGGTTGCCGAAGACGGTCTTTATGAACTTACAGTCTGCTACTGTGAGCCGAGTGACCCTAACAAAAAGGTTCAGTATCTTAATATCAACGGCGTAAATCAAGGTGAGCTCACCTGCCCTTACAGTCCTGTTTTTACCGAAACATCGGGCGGTGTTGTTAATCTCAAAAAGGGTAAAAACACTATTGAATTAAAGGCTTACTGGGGTTACACTTTCTTTGACTATCTCACAATCAAGCCTGCAAGCGAAAAGCTGACAAATCTTTCACCTACAAGACAGCTTTCAAATCCGAATGCGTCTGACAGTGCAAAGCGTCTGTACAATTATCTCTGCGACACTTACGGCAATCACATTATTGCAGGTCAGCAGGAATACTGCGGTGACCATAACTACAATCTGTGGAACAGTCCCGATGTATTCATCATTGACAATGAGGCTGAATTTACATATATCAAGGATACAACAGGAAAGTCCCCTGCTATCCGTGGTATTGATTTCCTTGCCTACAACACCACATTTGAGTGGAGAGACCATGCACCTGAACGTGCTATTGAATGGACTAACAAGTACAAGGGTATTGCTACTGTAACATGGCACTGGAATGTTCCTACTGAAAAGGGCAGTAATGAAACTGCTTTCTATGTTGAGTCTACAGGAAATACTCCGTTTACCACATTCAGCATTTCTAAAGCTCTTGAAGACGGCACATGGGAAAATGAAAAGCTCCTTGCTGATATCGACCTTATCGCAAATGAACTTCTCAAGCTGAAAGAGGCTGATGTTCCGATTTTATGGAGACCGCTCCACGAGGCTGAGGGCGGATGGTTCTGGTGGGGCGCTGAAGGTCCCGAACCATGCAAAAAGCTCTATCGTTTGCTTTATGACAAGCTGACAAATGAATATGGTCTTGATAATCTCATATGGGAATGGACAGGCTATACATCACCTGCATCTCCGTCATGGTATCCTGGTGATGATGTCGTTGACATTGTCGGCTATGATAAGTACAATGCCGCAGACGGACAGCCGAATTTAAGCTCTATTGCATCTACATTCTACAGCCTTGTGCAGAGTACTGACGGTGAAAAAATGGTTGCAATGAGCGAAAATGACTCTATCCCGTCTCTTGAAAACCTTGTAAATGACAAGGCGGCATGGCTTTATTTCTGTCCGTGGTATATGAATTACCTTACAAGCGAACAGAATAACCCTGTCGATAATCTCATTGAAATCTACAACAGCGAATACTGTATCACACTTGATGAACTTCCCGATTTAAAGACTTATCCTATCAGTGATACACCGTCTGTTACTACTGCTAAGACAACTACAGCAACTACTGTCACAACAACTGCATCAACCACAAAAACTACTTCTGCTGAAACTACTGTTACAACTGTTTCAGACAGCAAAGAAAGCATTTTAAGAGGTGATGCCAATCTTGACGGTAATGTTAATCTTGCTGATGCTGTTCTTATTATGCAGTATATTGCCAATCCGTCGAAATACGGAGTAAAAGGTACTGACATAACCCACATTACCGAAAAAGGACTTCTGAATGCCGATGTTTACGGTGACGGAGACGGTGTAACCAACACCGATGCTCTTGAAATACAGAAATATATTCTTAAAATCATTGATAATCTTGGATAATACTGCTTTACGCATTATTTCCGATTATATATAAGGGCTGTTTATTATACTGTCATTATTGAGAGGAACATGACATTATCTTAATGGCTGATGATATCTGCACTAATTTTATGAGGAGGAAAACAAACATGAACTTCAAAAAAGTAATTGCCGCAGTTATGAGTATATCTGCTGCTGCATCTGCGCTGACTTCTGCTGTTGCCTTTGGTGAGGCTGCTCCTATCAGCGAAATCGTACAGGATTCAGGTCTTGACTATGACTATGCAAGAGCTCTCCAGTACTCAATCTACTTCTATGACGCAAATATGTGCGGCACTGATGTAGAAGAAAACAATCTTCTTTCATGGCGTGGCAACTGTCATTCCTATGATGCAAAGGTTCCGCTTCAGCCAATGGACGAAAAGAGCAACGGAACAAACCTTTCTGCAAGCTTTATTTCCAAGTACAAGGACATTCTCGACCCGGACGGTGACGGATGCGTTAATGTACAGGGCGGTTTCCACGATGCCGGTGACCACGTTGAATTCGGTATGCCTGAAAACTATGCTGCTGCTACTCTCGGCTGGGGTTACTACGAATTCAGAGATGCTTATGTAAAAACAGGTCAGGATGATCATATTGAAACAATTATCCGTTATTTCAATGATTATCTTATGAGATGTACTTTCAGAGATGAAAGCGGTAAGGTTATTGCTCACTGCTATCAGGTTGGTGACGGTGATATCGACCATGCTATCTGGCAGTCACCTGAAAGTGATACAATGGCTCGTCCTGCATTCTTCCTTACACCTGACAAGCCGCAGACAGACTATGTTGTTTCTGCTGCTGCATCACTTGCTATCAACTATCTCAACTTCAAGGATACAGATCCTGAATATGCTGAAAAGTCACTTGACTATGCTAAGGCACTCTGGGATTTCGCTAATGATAATCCTAAGGATCTTTCAGATAACGGTGACGGTCCTAAGCAGTACTATAGTTCAAACAAGTGGGAAGATGACTACTGCTGGGCTGCATCATGGCTTTATGAATGTACAGGCGATGCTTCATATTTTGATGAAGCTGTAGCATATTATGATTACTATGCACCATCAGGCTGGGCATACTGCTGGAACGATGTATGGAGCGGTACAGGTATCAGATGGGCTACAATCAATCAGCAGCACCCTGAACTCAACCTTGTTCAGAAGGTAAGAGATGCACAGGGCAAGAATGAATATGTTTTTGACGATTTCTGGGACGAAGTTGTAAAGTGCTTCAAGGTTTACAAGGGCCTTGAAACTCCTGGCGGCTACGCATTCTTACAGATCTGGGGTTCAGCAAGATACAACACAGCTATGCAGCTTATCGCTCTTGTTTACGATAAGTACACAAACAACGGCAAGCCTTCAGAACACAGTGAATGGGCTCAGAAACAGATGCACTACATCATGGGCGACAATCCGCTCAAGAGAGCTTACATTGTAGGTTACAATGACAACGCTGTAAAGTATCCGCACCACCGTGCTGCATCAGGTCTTCTTGAAGCAGAAGATCCAAGAGAGCACAGACACATTCTCTGGGGCGCACTTGCAGGCGGTCCTGGCGGTGACGACTCACATACAGATATTACATCTGACTGGGTTGGCAACGAAGTTACTATCGACTACAACGCTGCATTCGTAGGTGCTTGTGCAGGTCTTTACACATATTTCGGTACACCTGATATGGCTCCTACACCTGATTTTCCACCTGTTGACGAAAAGCGCGGCGGTGACGGTGCAGATGGTGAAGGCGGCGGCAAGGGCTACTGGGTAGAAGCTTGCGGTATCGACGATATTCACTCTGACGGCGCAGGTGTTACAAAGGTTTCATTAAAGGTTATGACAGGTTCAAACAAGCCTTCAAACCAGGTTTCTGTACGTTATTACTACAACTTCAGCGAATGCTCAAATATTCCTAACATCAAGGCAAGCGAGCTTTATGACCAGGCTGCTACTGAACTTGAAGATGTTGACGGCGTTATCAGCGGTCCTTTCAAGTACGACAAGACACCTGATACATACTACGTTGAAATCAAGTGGGATGATTGTTTCATCGCTAACTCAGGCAAGAAATATCAGTTCCTTACAGGTATGTACTACGGCGACAAGTGGGATCCTTCAAATGACTGGTCTTATGACGGTCTTGAAATGTACACAGAAGATGACGCATTCTTCGGCAACGGCAACGAAAAGAAAACTGACAAAATCTGTGTTTATGCAGACGGTGTTCTCGTAGGCGGTATTGAGCCTGATGGTTCAACACCTGTTGAAGAAGAAGAAGTTACAACTACAAAGCCGCCTAAGACAACAACTACTACATCAAAGACAACAGCTCCTGTTGCTACAACAACTACAACATCAGAAGGTCAGCAGAGTACAACAGGCAAGGGTCTTGCAGGTGATGCAAACTGTGACAAAACAGTTAATATGGCTGATGCTGTACTCATTATGCAGTATATCGCAAATCCTTCAAAGTACGGCTTAGACGGAAGTGATTCAACTCATATGACAGAACAGGGTAAGGAAAATGCTGACTGTGCAGGCGGCAATGACGGTGTAACAAACCTTGACGCACTTGCAATTCAGAAATACTTATTAAAGCTAATAGATGCTCTCCCTGAGATTGCATAATTAATCTTATCTGAATAAATAATACGGCTCCCGAAGAATATTTCTTCGGGAGCTTTGTATATTACGCTGAAAATAGTACTGTTTTTATATACATTATGTCTTTCTGCTTGAATTTCCTTGAAATATATGCTGTATTATGGTATAATAGAAAAAGCAATATGTGGATATAACAAATCCGAATTATTAAAGTCGTGGAAAAGCGTAACATCAAACAAATATATGCCGTCCGTAAAACGTCGCTTTGCTTGTTTTACTGCTTTTCAAGGGGGACTCTGGTGAGTGGTGCGACTTCGTCGCACATTCTTCTTTTATTGTTTATACTAATAATTTTTAGGAGGTTATTATGAAATATACACAAGGCAAATTTATTATTGCTGAAAAATCAGCAATTGCCCGTAACATTTACAGCTTTACCATAAGCTGTCCTGAGGTTGCGGCTGTAACTTCTCCCGGACAGTTTGTTCATATAAGAGCAAATGGTTTCACTCTCCGCAGACCTATTTCAATCTGCGGCATCGACAAGGCTAAGGGTACTATCCGTATTGTTTTTGAAATCAGAGGCGAGGGTACTTCTGCTATTGCCGAGCTTAACAAGGGTGATTTGATTGATATGCTTGCTCCTTTAGGTCATGGATTTACTGTAAAACCCGACGCTGAGCGTGTTGTTCTCATCGGCGGCGGCATCGGTACTCCGCCTATGCTCCCACTTGCACAGGCTTACGGCGAAAAGGCAACTGTTATCAGTGGTTTCAGAAATGCGGCGGCTGTAATTTTACAGGATGATTTCAGAAAAACAGGTGCAGATGTTATTATCTGTACTGATGACGGTTCAACAGGCTATCACGGTCTTGTAACTGCTCCGTTTGACGGAATTCTCAACAGAGATAAGATTGACGCAGTTTATGCCTGTGGTCCTATGCCTATGCTCAAAAGCGTTGCGGCGGTATGTAAGGAAAAAGGCATTTTCTGCGAAATTTCACTTGAAGAGCGTATGGCTTGCGGTATAGGTGCATGTCTCGGATGTGCATGCAAGACAAAGCGCAATGACGAAGAATATTTTGCTCATGTCTGCAAAGACGGTCCTGTATTCAATGCTGAGGAGGTAATCTGGTAATGGCTGATTTATCTGTAAATATCTGCGGAGTTGATTTTAAAAATCCGATAATTCCTGCATCAGGAGTATTCGGTTACGGCAGAGAATATGAAGAACTTTTTCCGCTCAGTAAACTCGGCGGTATCGCTACAAAGGGTACTACCCGTCACTTAAGAACAGGTAATCTCTCTCCGAGAATTGCTGAAACTCCGTCGGGCATGCTCAATTCTGTAGGTCTTCAGAACCCCGGTATTGAACATTTCGTTTCAACTGAACTGCCTAATCTTCTCACAAAGGACTTAGTCGTACTTGCAAATATCGCAGGCTCAACTCCTGATGAATGTGCTGAAACTGCGGCTATGCTCAATGATACTGATGTTCATATGATTGAACTTAACATTTCATGTCCTAACGTAAAACAGGGCGGTGCGGCATTCGGTACAGACTGCGGCATGGCGGCTGAAGTTACAAAGAAGGTTCGTGAGGCTACAAACAAGCCGCTCGTTGTAAAGCTTTCACCTAATGTTACAAGCATTACAGACATTGCAAAGGCTGTCGAGGCGGCTGGTGCTGATGCTGTTTCACTTATCAATACTCTGCTCGGCATGAGAATTGACATCAACACAGGCAGACCGATTCTCCGCAACAACGTAGGCGGTTTAAGCGGTCCTGCGGTATTCCCTGTTGCTGTAAGAATGGTATGGCAGGTTGCAAATGCTGTAAATATTCCTGTTATCGGCATGGGCGGTGTTTCATCCGGACGTGACGCTATCGAGCTTATGATGGCAGGTGCAAGTGCTGTTCAGGTTGGTGCGGCTATTTTCACTGACCCGTTTGCTCCGGTTAAAATTATAGATGAAATGAATGAATTCCTTGACAGCAAGGGTATTGCATCTGTAAAGGATATTATCGGCACTGTAAAGCCGTGGTAAAGGATAACTTTTAATATGATAATTATGTCTGTTGACTTCGGCGATTCAAGAACAGGTATTGCGGTATGCGGAAAAAGTGAGATGATCGCTTCGCCCGTTACCGTTATCGCCGAAAAGGATTTCAATGCCTGTATAGAAAAAACTGCCGCCCTTGCTAAAGAGCAAAGGGCGGAGCAGATAGTTGTAGGATACCCGAAAAACATGAACAATACCATTGGCGAAAGAGCCGAAAAATGCACTCTTTTCGCTCAGGAACTTGAAAAGCTCACAGGTATCCCTACAAAACTCTGGGACGAACGCTGTACAACTGTTTCAGCACATAACTACCTTAATGTGACTAACACAAGAGGTAAAAAACGCAAATCCGTTGTTGATGCTGTTGCGGCTGTTATCATCCTTGAAAGCTATCTTGAATACAGAAAAAACACAGGTGCGGCTACATCATAAGCATAGACTTTATATCTTCAAGAAGATTTGATGCCGCCTTTACGGTTTTTCCTGCATCCTTTTTTATATTGTTTTTCTTCATGGGAGATGCTTCAGACAAGGCATAAAAGGTTAGTCCTGCCGCCATGCCTGCCGCCGCTCCCCTGACTATTGATTTCATATTCATTGTGCACTCCGTAAAATATTAAATTGTCCTTTCGGACAGATTTATTATCTGATGAATATGGCTGATTATTCACTTAGAGGTTAATATGCAAAATCTTAACATTGTTCTCGTTGAACCGCAGATTCCGCAGAATACAGGCAATATTTCAAGAACCTGTGCTGTAACAGGCGCAAAACTGCACCTTATACGTCCTTTCGGTTTTGAAATTTCAGACAAGCACCTTAAACGTGCGGGTCTTGATTACTGGGATAAGCTTGACATATACTATTATGACAGTCTTGATGATTTCTTTGCGAAAAATCCCGATGGTAATTTCTTCTATTTCACAACAAAGGGAAAACACGTTCACAGTGATGCTGAATATCCCGACAATGCTTTTCTTGTTTTCGGACGTGAGGATGCAGGTCTTCCAGAAGAATTACTTCACGAAAATCCCGATTTCTGCGTGAGAATACCTATGCGCAATGAACTGCGCAGTCTTAATCTTTCAAATTCTGTGGCAATTGCAGTTTATGAGGTCCTGAGACAATGGGACTATCCCGATCTTTCAAGAGAAGGGAAACTGACAAAATACGAATGGTAAAGGAGTTTTTTCAAATGGCTAAAATTCAGATTATCACAGATTCCGGCTGTGACCTTTCAAAAGAAACCGTCGATGAACTCGGCATAAAGGTTTTACCTTTCACTCTTACACTCGGCAATGAAACATTCAGAGAAATGTACGATGTTTCAACTTATGAAATGTATGAAAAATTGTCAAAAACCGACGAAATACCAAAGCATTCACAGATTATGCCCACTACATTCGAGGAGGCATACAAAGAGGCTTTTGAACAGGGTTACACAGATATTATCTGCGTAACTATCAATTCACAGGGTTCGGGTACTTTCAATAATTCGGTTCTTGCCAAAAATGAATTTTTCGATAATAACCCCGAGGCAAAGGACAAGATTAAAATTTTCAATGTAGATTCAACAAGCTATACATTCTTCTACGGCTATCCGATTATTGAGGCTGTAAAGAAAATCCGCAAGGGTACATCTGCTGAGGATATCGTTGCTTATCTTGAAGAATGGTTTGAAAACTGCTGTATTTATGCTGTACCTTATACACTTAAATATGCAAAGAAATCCGGAAGAATCTCAGCCGCAGCCGCATTTGCGGGTGAACTTCTCGGACTTAAGCCGATTATTCTTTTTGACGAGGGTACAACAGCTACAGTTGAGAAAATAAGAGGTGAAAAGAATATGGTGCCAAAGCTTGCTGATATGGCTGAAAAGAATATGGTACCGCAGACACCTTATATTATTATTCACGGTAAGGATGATACTCTTGCTAAGGAGCTTGAAAAGGAAATGCACAAGCGCACAGGCAAGAAGGCTGAGTATTTCAATCCTATCGGATGTGTTGTTTCATCTAATATCGGTCCGGATGTGATAGGTATTATTATCAGAAAAAAAATACAGTAAAATGTAAATGCCGCACAGATTATTCTGTGCGGTGTTTTAGTGATATAATCATTTTACAGCGTAAATGCAGTTTTTTCGTCGGTCAAGCCGAGAGTGTTTCTTATGTATAGTCC
>JAKSQU010000076.1 GCA_024403965.1 Ruminococcus sp. | reverse complement strand
TGTTATTGCTGTAGCCTGTGTTATCGTAAGCGTTTGATGTTCTTGTTTCACCATAGCCGAACTGTGAATTGCTGTTCGCATTGTTCTGCTGTGCATTATAAGCTGTTGAGCCGTAACCGAAATTACCATTGTTATAGTCTGATGACGGCTTGCTGTTGTAGGCTGTTGAGCCGTAGCCGAAACCATTGCTGTTATTTGTACTGCCAATATTGTCATTCGGCTTGTCAAGATTTATGCCCTGTGAATTATTCTGCGGTGGTGTTGAAAATAAATCGTCCATCTGTAACTCCTTTTACGCTTTGTAAATTATATCTATATCTCCGTCTACGAAACCTATTCCCACTGCCTGTGTACTGCGGAGAACATTTTTGTATTTACCATTTTCAAGATACTCACTGCACATTTCAGTTATAAGCTGAAGAGCATATTTCCATCCTGTGTCCTGTTCATCTGATGTATCCACAAGGAAAATGTTTTCTTCTGATGACCATACTTCTTCACAAGCCCAGTCGCTGTCATCTGAATCAAAGGTATCTGCGGCGATAAGCTGTATGCTGTAAACATGGTCTTCTGTGCTTTCTTCGTAAAGATTGAAATTGAATGCTGCTGTTTCAGCAGGCATTTTGTTGTTTTCAAGAAGTGAATCGAGCCATGACTCGAATTCAACATATATTTCTTTCTGCATTATTTATCTCCGTTCAGTTAATTGCACCGATTTTGCACTGTTCCTGACATATACCGCAGCCTACGCACTGTGTATGGTCAATTACAGCCTTGCCGTCTCTGAATGAAATTGCAGGACATCCGAGTTTCATACACATTTTGCAGCCTACACACTTGTCATTGTTTACTGCAACAGGCGGATTGTGCTTAACGTGCTTGAGAAGTGCACAAGGGCGGCGAGAAATGATAACAGATGCCTCATCTGCTGCAAGCTCTTCCTTGATTGCCTTTTCTGTTTCAGCAAGGTGATAAGGGTCAACAACTCTTACACGCTTAATACCGATTGCCTTACAGAGTTCTTCAAGATTTACAGCAGCCGCAGGGTCACCCTTTAAGTTTTTGCCTGTTGTAGGATTCTGCTGATGACCTGTCATGCCTGTGATTGAGTTATCAAGAATGATAACTGTAGAATTTGAATTGTTGTATGCGATATTTACAAGACCTGTCATACCGCTGTGCATGAATGTTGAGTCACCGATAACTGCAACTGTCTTATGCTCAGACTCTGCACCTCTTACCTTGTTAAAGCCGTGAAGACCTGAGATTGATGCACCCATACATACAACTGTATCAACTGCAAAAAGCGGAGCAACCGCACCGAGAGTGTAGCATCCGATATCACCTGATACTGTGATGTTGTTCTTTGAAAGGCAGTAGAAAAGTCCTCTGTGCGGACAGCCTGCACACATAACAGGCGGACGCATAGGCACTTCTTCTGAAAGTGCTGTAAATTCGTTCTTTACACCTAAAAGCTTTTCAGCAATGATTGTCTGTGAAAGTTCACCGATACAGCCGAAAATTTCCTTGCCCTGAATATTTGTAACACCGATATTGCGGCAGTGCTGTTCGATAATGCCGTCAAGCTCTTCGATTACATATACCTTTTCGTACTTAGCCGCAAAATCCTGAATGAGTTTTTCAGGGAGCGGATTTACAATGCCGAGTTTAAGCACAGATGCCTTTTCGCCGAGTGCCTCCTTGACATACTGATAAGCCGCACCGTTAGTAATTACGCCGAATTCAGCCTTATCTGAAATTTCTGTGCGGTTAAGCGGTGATGTTTCAGCATATTCAATGAGTTTCTTTGTTCTTTCTTCAACGAAAACGTGTCTGCCCTTTGCAAATGCAGGCATCATAACGTATTTCTTAGGATTTTTTTCATATTCCTTAAGTGCAGGCTCATTTCTGTCAAGCATTTCAACACTGCTCTGTGAATGTGCAACTCTTGTTGACATTCTTACGATAACAGGTGTGTCAAACTGCTCTGAAATTTCAAATGCCTGTTTTACAAAATCCTTGCATTCGCCCGAATCAGAAGGCTCAACCATCGGCACCTTTGATGCTATGGCATGATGGCGGCTGTCCTGTTCATTTTGTGAAGAATGCATTCCCTGGTCATCTGCAACTGCGATAACCATACCGCCGTTTACGCCTGTGTATGATGCTGTGTAGAGAGGGTCAGCCGCAACATTCAGACCGACGTGTTTCATACCGCAGAATGTTCTTGCACCTGCGATAGATGCACCGAGAGCAGTTTCCATTGCAACCTTTTCATTTGGTGCCCATTCAGCATATATTTCATCATACTTAGCCGCCTCTTCTGTAATTTCAGTAGACGGAGTACCCGGATAGCTTGATACTACCTTACAGCCTGCCTCGTATAAACCTCTGGCAAACGCCTCATTTCCTAACATTAATTTCTTCACCTTAAAATCTGTCCTTTCATATTAAGCATATATTCAGCAACTCCGTCGTCGTCATTTGAAAGTGTAACCACATCGGCTATTTCTCTGACTTCTTCGGGTGCATTATGAACTACTACTGATACGTCTGCATATTTCAGCATACCCATATCATTTCTGTTGTCGCCGAATGCAACAACTTTGTCAAAACCGTATTTTTCCTTTAAATATCTGACCGCATTTTCCTTTGAAGCGTTTTCTGAAAAAGCCTCAAGGTACCATACATCATCATATGTATCCTTGTAAAACGCACATGACACGCCGTCAGTCTGCTTTATTTTTTCATAAACATGAGCAAGAACCTCATATTTACCGCTTTTTGTGAAATAAACCGTATTTTCATCAATCACATCATAGAGTGACTCACACTTTACAAACGGCTTTTTATAGGTGTTTTTTCGTACATCAGCAAAGCTCTGCATATGTGCGCTGTCCATTTCCGTATAAAAACACGTCAGTTTTCCGTCAACGAATTTGTACATAAAACATTTTTGTCCGCTTTCTTCAAAGAAACGGACAATATCAGCCGATTTTTCACATGATATGCAGACATTTCTGACGTATTCTTCATTTTCCATATCAAAAATGCTGACACCATTCATAAGTATACACGGAACATTCACATTAAGCCCTTTTAGTTTTGGAATTACAGAGTAAACCGAACGTGCAGTTGCGGCTGTAAAGTACATTCCCTGTGAGATAAATGAGTTGATTACTTCAATGGTTCTTTCTGACAGTTCTGCATCTGAATTAAAAAGAGTACCGTCAAGGTCTGACACAAACAGAGTTTTCAAAACATCATCTCCCAAAACAATAATATAATTATTATATCACACAACACTAAAAAAGTGAATAATATCTTATCAATTTATAATATATTTGTCGGATTTAACGAAAAAACAGACTCGATTATGTACATTGCAACAAAACAAAAAACAGCTGTACCATTTCTGATACAGCTGTAGATATTTACTGTGTGAGATTATTCAACAGGAACAATCCAGTTGAATGTGTCTTCAACCTTGCCCCACTGAATGCCTGTCATTGTATCATAAAGCATCTGTGAGATTTTACCGATTTTATTATCGTTGATTTCCATAACCTTGTCGCCCCACTTGAGATGACCTACAGGTGAGATAACTGCGGCTGTACCTGTTCCGAATACTTCGTCAAGCTTGCCGTTGTCATATGCATCAGAGATTTCCTGGATTGTGATACGTCTTTCCTCAACCTCGATACCCTTGCTCCTGCATACGTCGATAGCAGACTTTCTTGTGATACCAGGGAGAATTGAGCCCTGGAGCATAGGTGTAACAACCTTGCCGTCGATTACAAAGAAGATGTTCATAGCGCCAACTTCTTCGATATACTTCTGCTCAACACCGTCAAGCCAGAGAACCTGTGAATAGTTCTGCTTGTGAGCCTCGTCCTGACCGATAAGAGATGCAGCGTAGTTACCGCCTGTCTTTGCAAATCCCATACCGCCTCTTACTGCACGGACATACTTGCTTTCAACATAGATGCTTACTGGGTTAAGACCTGTTTCATAGTATGCACCTGATGGTGAAAGGATAATCATAAAGAGATACTGTGCGCCAGGCTTAACACCAAGGAAAGGATCAACAGCAAAGATATATGGTCTTATGTAGAGTGATTCGCCGTCCTTTGAAGGAACCCAGTCCTTTTCAACCTTGAGAAGTTCCATAAGGCACTGCATACCGAGTTCAACAGGGAGCTCAGGAATAACAAGTCTCTCGTTTGAAACGTTGAGTCTCTTGAAGTTTTCTTCAGGACGGAAAAGCTGTACCTTACCGTCAGCTGTTCTGTAAGCCTTTAAACCTTCAAATACTGTCTGACCATAGTGGAGACACATAGCTGCAGGTGAAAGCTCGATAGGACCATAAGGACGGATTTCAGGATCATGCCAGCCCTGTCCCTCGTCATATGGCATAACGAGCATATAGTCTGTGAAAATGTGACCGAAACCGAGTTTGTCGCCAGGCTGTGGCTTAGCCTTTAAGGTTTCTGCTTTTGTAAATTTGATTTCCATTTGATTCTACCTTCTTCTAATTGTTTTCATTACTTACTGTGAAGTAATTCTTTTCAAAGAGTTTTCTGCACACAACTATTGCAGCTGCGGTCATACCTACGGCACAGATTGCAGCAGCAGATGCTGTTACGATTATTTTAGTCTTACTCATAGATATATCTCCTCTTCAAAAATATTTTGTCATTGAGATACAACTTCCTTGTTATACCCACTATAACTTTATTATATCATATTTTTCAAAAAAATTCTACAGCACATTAGACAAACTTTAGCCTTATGTGTAAGAAACTTTTTGTTTATTCTTCATATTCTCTTACACGGAGTCTTGCGCCGAGTTTTTCTGCAATTTCTCTTGATGCGTCAATCTGTTCCTGCGGAATAACGTCTACAACAGACATCATTACCTCAGCCTTGCCTGTTTTAACACAGTCTGCTGTGAATTTCTGCATAATTGCAAATGCGTTTTCAAATCTCGGACGTGTAACCTTCATGTATTCATCCTCTGTACCTGCATTAAGGCTTACAGCAATTATGTCAAGAGCGTCGCAGAGTCTTTCAGCTGTTGAACCGTCTGTACCGTTTACAGCCTCGCCGAGACCGTTTGTGTTGATTCTCAGCTTAGGGCAGTTTTCTCTTGAACGGAGATATGCCGCAGTTTCAAGCAGTATTTCAAGTCTTTCTGTAGGCTCGCCGTAGCCGCAGAATACAATTTCGCCGTATTTTGCAAGGTCACGCTTTTCAAGGTCTTCCTTTATTTCATCCATAGAAGGCTCATGTTCAAGCCATAAAGGATCAGAGCCATATGCTCCGTCAGCATTCTGTCTTATGCAGAATGTACATGAACACGGGCACTTATTTGTTAAATTAAGATAAAGATTATTTCCTACCTCATAGGATATTGTCATTGCCTTTTTCATTGTATCTCTCCTTTATCAGTCAACATAAATTCTCGGTACTCGCTTTGAAATACCGCATACTACTTCATAGCCGATTGTTCCGTATACAGATGCAAGCTCGTCGGCGGTTATCACGTCATTTCCTTCACGTCCGATAAGTGTTACGATATCGCCCGATGACGCCTGCGGAACGTCAGTAACATCAATCATAAGCTGATCCATGCATACACGTCCGACAATTCTGCATCTTTTTCCGTGAACGAGAATTTCGCCCTTTGAGCTTAAAAGTCTTGAATAGCCGTCTGCATAGCCGATTGTTACAGTAGCAATACGCATTTTTCTTTCAGCTGTAAATGTTCTTCCGTAGCTTATGCAGTCACCCTCTTTCACTGTCTTTACATGAGAAATTACAGCTTTAAGCTCCATCAAAGGCTCAAGACCTTCGGGAATATCAAGGCTGATATCGGGGTGAAGTCCGTAAAGGATAATTCCTGCTCTTGAAAGTGTACTTCTGCTTGTGTTTCTGTAGCATGTAGCCGCACTGTTCATAAAATGCAGATGTTTCAGCGTTATCCCCTTTGAAACAAGCGCATCGTATGTATCTGTGATGAATTTCTCCTGTTTATCCGTATATGCTATATTGTCAGCGGAATCGCTGTCTGCAACGGCAAAATGAGTATATATTCCTTCAACGGAAAGCTTTTCCATCTTCACCATTTCAGCAATTTCATCCGCACATGACCGCGGAGTGTCATGCTTTAATCCGATTCTTCCCATACCTGTGTCGATTTTCACATGACAGCGTATCGGAATCTGCGTATTCTTTACGAGAGCCTTTGCGTAATCTGTTGAAACAACGCCCTGTATGATGTTGTACATTGATATTTCATGTGCATATTCGGGCGGTGTATAGCCGAGAATGAGAATTTCCGCATTCGGTGCATAGTTTCTTACGGCAATAGCTTCATCAAGATTTGAAACTGCAAAATATCTGATATCACAGTCATTTGCAAGACAGTGAACAATATGTGCATCACCGTGACCGTAAGCATCAGCCTTTACAACAGCCATGATTTCTGTTGTATCTGAATTCAGATTTCGGATTATCTCAACATTTTTTCTCAGTTTTGCAAGGGATATTTCTGCCCATGCTCTTTTCAGATAAGGTTTCATTTTCTATCTTCCTTTCAATTATCGCAAAAAATAGCTTGAATATACTTGAAATAAATATAAGAATGTGTTATAATTTAAGATATGATTATCAGCACATCTGCCGTCTTTTCGGCGAAAAAAACGGAGGTATCCTATGCTCCTGTCAATTGATTCGGGAATTGCTCTAAAAAGCTCTGACTATGACGGCATTTATCCCGAAAAAACCGTATGTATTACGGGACACCGTGAAAAATCAATCACCGCTTATCTCGGTATTCCCGATTATCTTCACATGACGAGAGCGGCTGTAAGGCTTATGCTTTACAGATACATCGACATGGCTGTTGAAAAAGGATATACTGATTTTTTCAGCGGTCTTGCGTCGGGCACTGATTTGTGGGCGGCTGAATACATCATTCTGAAAAAGCAGACTAACAGCGATATAAGACTTATCGGTGCTATGCCTTTTCTGAAACATTCCGCCTTTCTCGGCAGTGATGAGCGGCGTATTCTTCGTGATATCGAATTATCCGCAGACGCTGTGATTCTTCTGAATGAAAATCCCGATATTACCTACAGCAAAAACAGGCGTGAAGGCACATCCGATGACCTTTACAAAGTAAGAAATTACTTTATGGCTGATAATTCATCTGCTGTTATTTCTTTCTTTGATGACAAAAACTACCGCTCGGGCACGGCACAGACTATAAACCATGCAAGACGAAACGGTCTTGAAATTCACAGTTTCAGCCTTGATGACGTTTTTTCCGTAATGGACAAATCTGACGGAAGTTTTGATGACATCAGCAGACTTATAAGGTCACTCGGCAATGTATTTGAATAGTTGCTAACAACTATTATACCACAAAGAAATAATTTTGCAATATGTACATCATAAAAAACTGCACTTTTCAACAGTACGTTGAAAAGGATGTTTAAACACTGATGTTGATTGCATAATGTTGAAAATGTGGAAAACTATGTTGATAAACGAATAATAGCACTAAAGTTTTTAACTATGTATTACTGAAAACTTAAATATGCATTTCCCGATGAATATTTACAGTCTTCTGCTTTATACGAATAGTTATGATTTTAAGTTCTATTACCGTTGAAATAATAAAGATTGAAAGGAGCCACTAAAAATGGCAAAGAAAAAAACAGGTTCTATAGCAGTACCGTTTCTCGTGACAGTTTTCATTGGTCTTATCGTAGTCGGAGGTGCCGCATTCGGCTTATACAGATATTTCGGATTCGGCAATACAGACGCTCCGCCTGAGCCGACACCACGAACAGGACAGACAATTTCAGTTGAGGATAATCATACAATTCTGCTCATTCTCGACGAACCTGAGGAAAGATGTTCATCAACATTTGTTCTTATGCGTTCACGTCCGCTCAAAAAGGCTCTCACATTTATCGGTCTTCCGTCAAATATGATTTCACTCGTTGACGGTGAACAGCAGTGTCTCAGAGACTGCTATGACAGAGGCGGTGCGACAGCCGCACAGGATTTTGTTTCAAAGTCATTCGGTATCACAATCGACAGATACATGAAATTTGACGGTACAGCCTTCCGCAAGGTATGCGACATCTTCGGCGGTGTAAGCTATGAAGTTAACGTTGAAATCGCAGGCTTTAAGAATGACGGTTCAAAGCAGTACATGAATTCAAGACAGATTGAAACATTCGTTACTTACTCATTATTCAGAGGCGGAGAAAGAGAACGTGCTTTCCAGACTGCCGCACTTCTTGCCGCAATGGTAAACCAGGCTGACGGTCCGAGAATTGCTGACGGTTTCGACGGAAGTTTCAATACTATCATCAATCTTCTTTCAGATACAACAGTTACAAGCGTTGACTACAAGAATCACAAAACAGCTATCAAGCACATTTTCCAGAACGGCAGTTCAATTGCTGTTTCACTTGAACTCAACGGCACAGACGCTGACAAGGACTTCCTTCCAAGCGAAAAGGCTATCAAGGAAGTAAAGGAATACTATTTCAGCGACGATAAAACTGCTGAAACAGCTGAATAATCAGTAAAAATCCATGTACAATAATATATTCGATTCACACGCACATTATACAGACAGCTGTTTTGATGAAGACAGAGATACACTGCTTGCTGATATTCACAGCAACGGTGTACGCTATATCACTCTTGCATCATCGTGCGTTAAGGATACAATTGCAAATTCAGAGCTTTCACAGAGATTTGATTTCATATATGCGGCGGCAGGTCTGCACCCCGAATGTGCAAATGACTGTCCCGACGATTATCTTGATGTTGTTGACAGAACAATAAAAGCAAATCCTAAGGAAAGAGCCGTAGGCGAAATCGGTCTTGACTATCATTATGAAGGCTATGACAGGGATAAACAGATAAAGCTGTTTGAAGAACAGCTTGACTATGCACGTCAGACAGATATGCCTGTAATCGTTCACAGCAGAGATGCCACAGAAGATACGCTTGATATACTGAAAAAGCATAAGCCGAGAGGAGTTGTCCACTGTTTCAGCGGTTCAGCGGAAACAGCAAAGGAAATAATAAAACTCGGAATGTATATCGGGTTTACAGGTGTACTTACATTCAAGAATGCAAAAAAAGCTCTCAAGGCACTTGAAGAAGTACCGCTTGAGAGATTACTGCTTGAAACAGATTGTCCGTATATGGCACCTGTTCCGTTTCGTGGAAAACGCTGTGACAGTTCGATGATTGCATACACAGCTGAAAAGGCGGCAGAGATAAAGGGTACAGATGTTCAGAAACTTCTTGACATTACCTGTAAAAATGCTATGGAGTTCTATTCAATAAAATAAAAAATGCGGCGCAGCCGCCATACACCAGAGTCCAGAGAGGTGT
>JAKSQU010000075.1 GCA_024403965.1 Ruminococcus sp. | reverse complement strand
TTAATTATATGTGGATTACAAGTCAATTTTTATTTTTTTATGCAGAATACCGCATAATCACTTATGCGGTATTCTCACTTTTTCAGTTTTCGTAAATCTTATCGTCGTACTTGAAGAATACGAGATTAATTGTCATGTTTCCGTTTAATGCTCTGAGTTCATCTACAAACTTCTTCTGGTCAATATCTTCAAGAACATCTACACTGTAAATGAGTTCAAAAAGTGTTCCGAAATTTGTTGTCTTAACTCTTCTGAGCTTGTGGAATGTTGTGTACTTTTCAAGTACAGGCTCAAATACGCCCTGATAGTCAAGATTCTCAGGAATCGCAATTTTAAGTGTCATATGTCTCTTCCTGCATCCGCCGAAATCAATTTCTGTAAGTACAAAGAGTACTGCACCAAGAATTACAAAGAATACAATTGCAAATCCTACATAGCCGATACCACACGCAACACCTGCCGCCATTGCAAAGAAAATATACGCAATGTCCTTCGGGTCACCTGCTACACTTCGGAATCTTACAAGCGTAAATGCACCTGCAAGGCTCAATGCTCCTGCTGTTGTATTGATGAGAAGAAGAATGAGTGATACTATTGTAGGGAGCATAATCATTGTAAGAACATAGCTCTGTGAGTAGCCTTCTTTTCTGTGTGTGATTATGTATATCATACTGATAAGGAATCCGATGATAAGTGCCGCACCAACACAAAGGAAGAATTCTCCCGCCTTGATTGAAAGTGCTGAACCTGCATTATTGATTACTGAATCTGATTCATAGTACTTTGAAAGTACATTTCCAAAAAAACCGTGCTCAAACATAAGAATTTACGCTCCTGTTCATTAATACTGATTTATTCACAGCAGATACACCCGAAACAATCGCAATGTGTTCATTTGTAGGCTGTATCTTCTTTTCAACCTGTTCTCTGACAAAATTCTGATATGCTCTTCCGTACTTTGAAAAGCTTGTTTTATAAATTTTAAGCTCTGAAAGCTTTGCAACAAGCCAGTCAGGAATTGCATTTGACACCTTTACTTCCATGAGTCTCTGGTCTGCACCGATAATGAAATTGCCGTAGCTTTCATGGTTAAGTCCAAGGTCATGTCGTCTTTCGGTAATCTTTCTGTCAAAGGTAAGTCTGAAATCACTGTCTTCCTTGCCGAAAAAAGCTTCACGCTGATAGCTTATATACTGCTTCGGCACTACAGGATAATGGTCTAAAAATACATCAAGTTCTCTGAAAACCTGTTCTGTTATGTATTTATTGCTTACCGGCTTTGTGCGGTCTCTGAAATATGCATCAGATTCTGCAAGAGTCATTGAAACTCGTCTTTTTGTAACAATACCGCCGATTTTCTTCTTGATTTCAAGAAAAACAAGGTCATCAGGCGATGCCGGTGAATAATAACTGCGAAGTCTGATTTTTTCCTTGTAGTAAGGCTTGGCAAGTGACTCTCTTATGAGAAAATCATCAGGTGTATCATAATAAATATTGTAAATGCCGTATTCCTTGCCGCCGACACAATATTTATCCGGATTCATATATTCTGAAACAGCCTCCATAAGACCATGATACTGTTCCATACTGAGAAGAAATTTTATTTCCTTACGTGCAAAAGTATTAATAGCCATATGTATCTCCGAAACGTATTTTCACCGCCCGGAGTCTCACGCTCCTTTCGTTTGGTATGAATATATTTTATCGCTTTTTTCTTAAAATAATCTTAAATAAATTGTTGATTTTTGCCAAGTAAAAACGTCCGCAATTTTTGACTTACGGCATCTATTTGCCTATAATACGTTGTTTCAACTATCTGTAATAATACAGCAAAATATTATCCTGCTGTTTTTTTCAGATGACTCCGCAATAAATGATTAATCTGCCATAAATTGTTATTTCACCTTCAGACTTTCCGCTAATTCCTTATCGGGTCTTACGAAGGCTGTTTTGTAATTTGTGAAAATAACCTTGCCGGGTTTGGCTCCCGACGGTTTCTTTACAAATTTAGCAAGACAATAATCAACAGGAACAAGATTTGAATTACATCCGCTGCTGTTAACTGCCGCAATAACTGCCGCCTGTTCAATTGTCTTTTCGGGCGGCTCTGCACCTTCTGTAAGAATGAGAACGTGTGAGCCTGTTATAAGCTGTGTATGGAGCCACATATCACTCTTTTCTGCAAATTTAAGTGATAACTGGTCATTCTGATTATTGTTTCTGCCGACAAGAATTGTAAAGCCGTCAGTTGATTTGTATTCAACAGGCGGTAATGCCTTCGGCGGTTTAGCCTTGCCGCCGCCTGTTTTAATGTATCCCTGCTGACGAAGTTCAAGTCTGAGCTGAATAATGTCATTTTCAGAAGATGCTCTTGAAAGTGAATCAAAAACGCTGTCAAGATACTGCATTTCTTCTTCGCCCTTTTCAATCTGCTCGGCAAGCTTTTTCTCAGCGGTTACTGACTTTTTGTATTCATTATAGTAATACTGCGCATTCTGTGAAGGTGTTTTTCTGACATCAAGCTTAATTTCAATCGTCGGACAGCTTTCGTCATAGAAATTTTCAAGCACAGCCACGCTGTCACCCTTTTTTATGCGGTACATATTTGCTGAAATAAGGTCACCATACAGCTTGTGCTGTTCCTTTTCTGCACAGGCTGAAAGCTCTTCACGCTGATTTGCTGTACGTCTTGCAGTTCTCTCTGTAAGATTAATTATCAGCTTGAAAAGGTCATTTGCTCTCTGCTTTGTTCTTGATGCCCTGTCACGTTCTGAATAGAAATAATCAAGAAGCTGTGATGCTGTAGGGATTTCCTTAGTATACATAAGTGTACCGAACTGCGATAATCTTATGAATGAGAAATCCTTAAGCTGACCTTCCTTGTCCGAAACAGCTGAAAAACAGCATTCACCTTCGTTTAACTGCTGTGCTGTTCTTTTAATTGCAAAAAGAAGTCTGTCAAGCTGATCACCGTCTATTGTGTCACTTTCAAGGTGAACTCCCCTGCCTGCAAAAAATGTCCATTCTCTTGCAAGCACAGGCGAAATACCTTCAAATACTCTGATAAGTGCCTTTGAAAGTTCAGACGGATTTACTTCACGAAGTCTGCTGACAATTTCTTCCTGTGTCGCACTTAAAAAATTAAGTCTGTCATCTCTCGGCGGAATAGTATATTTCATTCCCGGAAGCACCATACGTTCTCTTGACATTTCTTCGTCAACACGCTTGATACTGTCAACAACCCTGCCTTCTTCGTTTATGATAATGAGATTTGAACAGCGTCCCATAATTTCACAGGCAAGAGTAACCGTAACAATGTCACCGAGTTCATTCACACACTCAAAATCGAGATAGAGAACTCTTTCAAGTCCGTCCTGTCTTATATCAATAAGCTTTCCACTGCCAAGACGCTTTCTTAAAAGCATACAGAACATCGGCGGAGTCTGCGGATTATCAACGGAAAGTTCAGTTATATGCACTCTTGCACTTCCCGCATTTGCCGAAATAAACAGCTTTTTACCGCCCTGTCTTGTGCGTATGGAAATAATAATTTCTTCTCTTGATGGCTGATGTATTTTTTCAACTCTTCCGCCTATAAGCACGGAAAGTTCATTCTTTACAGCGTAGAGAAATGCGCCGTCAAGTGCCATAAAATCAATCCTTTTTTATTTAATTATATCACGAATATACTGATTATACCACTCATTTTTTGCGGTAAACCAGTATTTCAAAGTCTGCTTTTGTTATAATATGGTCAAGCTTTTCAAGACGTTCCTGCTGTGTGCGTCCTGTACGGTAATAGTACGGAGTCATTGAAAAAAGTGACATTATATCTTCGTTATTATCAATGTTCATATCATAGGTTATGCGCTGACTGTCGATGAATTCAAAGCCGTCAAGTTCATAGGGTTTGACTTCATTTGCATACGGAGTATCATATACAGCCTTTTTCAGTTCCCACAAATGTTCAGCTGACGGAATCGCCATTACCATAATTCCGTTTTCACGCAGTACTCTCTGATATTCTTCCGCACAGTAGGGTGCAAACATCGTAACAAGCATATCACACGCACCGCTTTCAACAGGTATATGAAATACACTTGCAACGGCAAAAGCAATGTTTTTCTTACGTTTTGATGCTGATTCAACAGCAATTTTTGATATGTCAATCCCGTATATTTCTGTTGCAGTTTCTGAATTTTCAAGGCTGTCCGAAATTGCTGATGTATAATAACCCTCACCGCATCCTGCGTCAAGAAGAACTCTGCCCGAAAAATGCTTATTCACCTTATCGCAAAGTGCATCCTTAAGCGGTGCATAGTAGCCTTTTTCAAGAAAATCACGTCTTGCATTAACCATCAGCTTGTTGTCACCATGAACGGTTTTTCCGACGTGTTTTGAAAGCAGAAGATTTATATATCCGCTTTTTGCCCTGTCAAAGCTGTGATTTTTCGGACAAATATAGCTGTTCCCCGATATTCCGAGCTTTTCAGCACATACGGGACAAGTAAAAATACTCATATTTCACCTCAGATGTATTCGCACGGGTCAACTGTTCCCGATGCAATTTCAACGTCAAGCTGTGGGAATTTTTCTTCGAGAACACGTCTTATTTCCGATAATACAAGATTTTCTGTGTGGAAATGTCCGCAGTCAAAAACTGTAAAACAGCAGTTTTCCGAATCCATCCACACATCATGTTTGACATCACCTGTTATAAGTGCATCGCAATTTTTAGCTATTGCAAGTCCCACAAGCGAACCGCCCGAACCCGAACAGAAAGCAATTCTTGATATATCTGTGCTTTTGCGTGACATTCTGACATATTCACAGCCGAAAATTTCCTTTAAAGCAGACGCAAAAACTCTTGAATTCACGGCATTTTCAAGTGTGACAATCCATCCGAAACCGACATTATCTCCTGTTTCATCAAAAATCTGCGGTTCACAGGCAAATGTGAATTTTTCAGCAAGCTTTCGGAGAATAACTCCGTTTGTACCGCCGTCTGCAATATCAAGGTTTGTGTGCATACAGATTGCGCCTATGCCGTTTTCAATAAGTCGGAAAACAGGCGAAAAGCGGTCAATTTTTTTAAGCGGATTGAAAATAACCGGGTGATGAGAAATAATAAGCTCCGCCCACTTTTCACTTGCCTCAGTAACCACATCGTTTCTGATGTCGAGAGTAAGCAGAATTCTGCTGCATTCCATAGTTGAATTTTCAACGAGAAGTCCCGAATTATCGTAGCTTTCCTGTAATTTGAAAGGATACAGGCTGTCGAGATAATCGTAGATTTCTCTGATATTCACATAGTCTGTGCCGTTTGCCATTTTATAGCTGAGCGCCTTATAGTGTACAGACTCTTCATTTCTATCCGCAATTTTCAGCTTGTCTGAAATTTTCATAAGTCTTTCAGATTCACGCTGTCTGTATTGAACGGCAAGTTCGTCGTCATCATCGAAAAATCCGTACAAAGCCTCAGTTTCAGTAAGCAGCTGCTTGTCAAGTGTAGGCTCTGCAACAATAATCACATAAAGCTTTTCGCCGTCCTTAACTATCTTTTCATTTACTATTTCAAAGCCGTAT
This sequence comes from Ruminococcus sp., assembly GCA_024403965.1. GTDB lineage: Bacteria > Bacillota > Clostridia > Oscillospirales > Ruminococcaceae > Ruminococcus. Next base: position 3,862 of record JAKSQU010000075.1, on the reverse strand, counting down.
TCATACAGATTTTTTCTCAGTATTTCGCACTTTGTCATAGGCTGAAGTATAAGTCTTACATCGCATATTCCTTTAACATCCGACTCATCAATTATTGCTGAAATAGTTTCACCGCCCATTCCTGCAATAACAATATCAGATACACCTTCAAGCGAAACATTTTTAAGTCCGTCAGACAAAACAAGCTCAACCTTATCGGCAATGCCGTTCTTTTCAACAGTTCTTTTAGCAGAGTCAAGCGGTCCCTCGTTTATATCCGATGCGATTACCTTTTCGCAAATTCCTTTATTAATAAGTTTAGCCGCAAGATATCCGTGATCTGTGCCGACATCGCAAACAATGCCGTTACCCCTTACGAAATCCATACAGGCTTTTAATCTGTTATCAATCATTTTCTGCACCTCTTTAAAAACGGCAGTCACCAAAAACCCGTTTACCCAAGGCTTTCAGAGACTGCCGCAAAACATTTCATTTAATGACAGACAGCATTGCCTTAGCAATGCTGTCACTTGAATTACTGATTCTTTGCTTCAAAATGTGCATTAAGCTTTGCTACGAGAGCATCCGGGTCAGTACCATGAACCATGCATGCTTCTGCAATTGACTCGCCTCTTGATGCAGGACAGCCAAGACAGTGCATTCCGATTTCAAGGAAATAGTTTGCTACGTTGAAATCTGTATCAAGGATATCTCCGATAATAGTATCTTTTGTAATTGTCATTTTTTATCAACCTTTCTTTACTTGCTGCGGCACAGCAACTGCTCTGCCTTTCAGAACATACTGCATGACAGTATATTCTGAAAGAAAGAACAAAAACGTCAACCCCCGACACAGCAAAACACTGTGCCGGAGATTAGTATTGCTTTAATTATTCTTCGTTCATCTTAGCAAAGCAAGCGCTGCAGTATACAGCTCTGCCTTCCTTTGGCTGGAAAGGAACCTTAGCCTCGCCGCCGCATGATGCACAAACTGCTGTGAAGAGCTGTCTTTCAGTTCTTCCTGAGTTCTTTCTTGCATCACGGCAAGCCTTACATCTCTGTGGCTCGTTTGTGAAACCTTTTTCTGCGTAAAATTCCTGTTCGCCTGCTGTGAATGTGAATTCGTTGCCGCAATCCTTGCAGACTAATGTCTTGTCTTCGTACATTTCGATATACCTCGCTTAATTTATTTAGACCATGGTTGGATTTGCACCTACACCTTTGATAAAACAACGCTCTCTGGTTAAGCTACACGATCATTTACTTTGGAAAATGTCTGCGGATTTTAGTCCTTGCCCTGAGCATTGCATTATCAACAGACTTCTCGCTTATTCCCAGCATTTCAGCAGTTTCCTTGTAGCTAAGTCCCTGTATTACAAGTTCAAAAACCTTTTTTTCAGTAGCTGAAAGCAGCTTGTCCATGCTGTGGAAAAGCTCGGAAAAAAATTCCTTGTTTAAATATATAGTTTCGGGATTAGTGTCATCTGTGAATTCTTCGTCAGCCTCGCTGTCCTCGATTGATTCTGCCGTCTGTGATCTGCTTATTTTTGCATAGAGATTTCTCATGCTGTTGTTCACACAGGTCTCGGCATATGTTGAAAACTTTACGCCGCGACTTTCATCAAATGTGCTGACCGCTTTCAGAAGACTCATAAGTCCCTCCTGATTGTAGTCATCACTGTCAGCAGATGTTTTCGCATAAATTCTTGATTTAATCCAGACAAGCTTTGAATAGCGCATAACAAGTGCATTCACCGCAGATTTGTCAGACCCTGCCATACAAACAAGTTCTTCATCGGATTTTTCACTGTATAAATCAATTTCGGGATTAAATTCAGACAACTTTTTCCTCCAACATTCTGATTAAAGGAAATCCATAACCGTCTCTTATGAGACGGTATGAATTTCGGAGTATTTTACTGATTATGCCTTAGTTTCGTCCTCAAACTGCTTGAGAAGGTCAGCCATTTCAGAATTGAAAAGTGTACCCTTGTTCTGAGGAACAGCCGGCTTTGGAGCATCCTGCGGCTTAGGTGCATTGTTATTGTTTGCAGCAGGTGCATTGTTATTTGGCTTGATTGAAGATGCGATAACCTTTTCTTCAGTCTTTTCTTCAGCCTTATCCTCTGCCTTTGGAGCAGTAGATGAAACTACATCCTTGATTGTAGCCTCTTTAACCTGTGCCTCTTCAAACTTAGCAACAGGAGCCTCAATCTTTTCAATCTTGCCTTCTTCTGTATTCTTGTCAAGAGCCTTGCGAGCCTCGTCAATAATAGCTGTAGCCTCGCCCATTCTGTCAGTAGCCTGACCTGAGAGACGCTTGAGAACAGATGAAATATCATCAAACTTTGTGCTGATACCGTTGATTTCGTTAAGGAGCATCTCACGACCAGTAGATGTCATTTCATTCACCTTATCAGCGTGCGCGCTAGCCTCATCACCTGTACTCCTCGCCTTCGCGTTAGCCTCTTCAACAACAGACTTAGCTTCGCTGTTAGCCTTTTCAACAACGCTCTTTGACTGATCATTAGCCTCCTTGATGCAAGCCTCAGCAGTTGTAGTAGCGTTGGCAATTGTCTTTTCAGCTTCAATCTTAGCGTCAGCAATTATCTTTTCAGCATTTTCGTTAGCATCCTTAGTTACCTTGTCAGCATTCTTCTGTGCCTCAATAGTAATCTTGCTTGCTGTCTTCTGAGCCTCAGTAAAGAGAGCACCCATATCGAATGATGAATTGAACATTGAAGGAGCATTTTCCTTAGCCTCTGTAAGCTCCTGATTAAGCTTTGTGATATTAGCCTCAGCCTCTTCCTTATCCTTTGTCACCTTAGCAAGCTCATTCTTAATCTCGTTGATTTCGTTAGCCTTAGCCTCGATGTCCTTCTTCTTGTTTGCAAGTTCATTATTAAGGTTAGCAAGATCCTGCTTAACCTTAGCAAGTTCAGCATTGCTTGCAGCATTTGCAGCAGGTGCAGCAGCAGCCTTCTGTTCAGCAGCTCTGAGCTGATTTCTGAGAATCTCATTTTCTTTTCTTAATGCGTCAACCTGAGCAGTCTGCTGAGCTCCGGCACCTGCCTTCTGTTCAGCAAGTCTTAACTGACCCTTGAGATTCTCAATTTCCTTCTTAGCATTTTCGAGAGCCTGAGCAGCCTGTGCGTTTACTGCATTATTCTGACCGCCTGCCTTAAGCTGTGCGCAAGCCTTCTGGAGTTCTTCATTTTCCTTCTTAGCTGCTCTGAGAGCATTATTGGAGGCATTAAGCTTTTCCTGAAGATTGTCTATCTGTGATTTATATTTCTGTACTTCCTGCGGTTCTGCCTTAGGACCGCTCTTTGCCTTCTGTAACTCTTCTTCAAGACCGATAATCTTTGAATTGAGTTCGTCGAGGTATGTCATTACGTCTTCTTTGATGAAACCATTACCAATCTTAGTGGTTCTTAATACTGTTGGTTCACTCATAACTGCACTCCAATCTCCCACTTCGGGAACAAAAAATTTAAAGGGAAAGTCTGCATATATTTTTCGCAGACCGCAGAAAAATGCATTCATTTATATGAGAGTTTTTTATTAATAATTAATGAATACATTTCCTGACAAAACGCCTTGTATTAATTATACCATATTACATAATATATTTCAATTATTAATATGTAGAAATTTCGCCTTAATTTTAGTGAAAATGCACTAAGCGGAGTATCTCCGCCGGTGAGCCACGCTCTCACTCGTTTCACTCGTTACTCACAGGAAAAGAGTAGTCTGCTTTCGCTCGTCTTTTTTAAATACGGACTTTTATTTAAGTTAGAGTACCTCCGCCGGTTAGTCACACACTCTCTCGTTTCACTCGTTACTCACAGGAAAAGAGTAGTCTGCTTTCGCTCGTCTTTTT
>JAKSQU010000074.1 GCA_024403965.1 Ruminococcus sp. | reverse complement strand
TTAATATCTTTGGCAGGCAATTTGTCTGCCATTTTTCTTTTCCCCTTTGACACATTCTCTAAAAAGTGCTATAATTAAACTGACTTACAAGAAAAGAAGGTATTGAATTGGAAAAAAAGAGTATTTTAAGCAGAACATGGATGGTTGTGCTTGTGGCATTTATCTGCTCTCTGCTTTGGGGCAGTGCGTTTTCGGGAGTTAAAATAGGCTATGAACGTTTCGGCACTGACATTTCCGACTGGGCGTCACAGATGGTGTTTGCAGGTGTGCGTTTTGCTATTGCAGGTATTATGACTATTGCTTTCGGCAGTGTTTCGTCACGAAAATTACTTGTTCCTTCAAAACAGGCTGTTCCGAAAGTCGGTATAATCAGCCTTTTTCAGACTATTCTGCAATACTTTTTTTATTACATCGGTCTTGCTCATACATCGGGTGTTAAGGCGGCTGTAATTGTTGCGGCTAATGTGTTTACGGCTATTCTCATTTCTTCACTGATTTACAGAATCGAAAAGCTTACTTTCAGAAAAATTATCGGTTGTATCATCGGTTTTTCGGGCATTATTCTTATTAATCTCGGCGGACTTAAAAATGGTACGGGGTTCAGCCTTATCGGTGACGGATTTATCTTCCTTTGTACTGTTGCAAGCGGTTTTTCATCTGTCATTATGAAAAAATATTCGGCAAATGAAAATCCTGTAATGCTAAGCGGATGGCAGTTCTTTTTCGGCGGACTTGTAATGTGGCTTATCGGTGCTGTATTCGGCGGAAATATCGGTAATGTAAACACAGGTTCTGTTGCTGTTCTGCTTTATCTTTCTTTTGTATCTGCGGCGGCTTATACTCTGTGGGCAATGCTCCTTAAACACAACCCTGTTTCAAAGGTGGCGGTTTTCGGATTTATCAATCCTGTCTGCGGAGTTATTATCTCGGGAATTGTCCTTAAAGAAAGTGATATGTTCGGTATAAATGCTGTAATCGCTCTTGTGCTTGTATGTGTCGGTATATATGTGGTAAACAGAAATAACACTGAAATAAAGGAGAATTAATATGGCTATAAATCTGTCTGTGGAAGAAATTCGCTCAAGCTGGGCAATTGCAGATGCTGAAAGAGATAAGGGGCTTACTGTGCCCGATGATTTAAAATGCTTTTACGATATCCCCTACGGTGAACATGGAAAGAAAAATCTGCTCGACATTTATGTTCAGAAAAATGTAACCGATAAACAGCCTGTTATCTTTAATATTCACGGCGGTGCGTGGGTATACGGCAGTAAGGAAATTTATAAATTCTACTGCATGAAGCTTGCTCAGAAAGGCTTTACTGTAGTTAATATCAATTACAGACTCGCTCCCGAAAACGTTTTTCCGTCTGCACTGGAAGATATCAACAATGCTGTGAAATTTGTTGAAAAGTATGGCAAAGACTATTACGCTGACAAAGACAGAATTATTATTGTCGGTGACTCGGCTGGTGCACAGCTTGCAAGTCACTATTCGGCAATCCTTACAAACAAGGATTTTTCAAAGCTTTTCAGTTTTGTACTTCCCGATGTAAAGGTAAAGGCTCTCGGTCTTAACTGCGGTGTTTATGACGGCATGGCAACTGCACTGGATTCAGAAGAAAAGCTTTTCAGAAAGTATCTCGGATTTGCCGAAAGTCAGCCCGACGAAAAAATTCTCGCTATGACAGACACAATGAAAAATATAACTTCTGCTTTTCCGCCGTCATTTATTATGAGCTGTGAAGAAGACTTCCTTCTGCCGAATGCTGAGCCTATGTACAGACATCTTAAAGCATTGGGTGTACCTGTGGTTATGAAGATTTACGGCAAAAAGGGACAGACGGAAATCTCTCATGTTTTCCATATAAACTGCCGTCTTGATGAGGCTGACAGGTGCAATAATGATGAATGTGAGTTTTTCAGAAAGTTTGTTTAATGATGTATATTCAATACCGCACAATTAATGTGTGCGTATTTCAAAAAGTAAATTCAGAAAAGAGGTTTTAATATGAAATTAACATCTTCAATGGCGGCTAAAATGCTCCGTCAGCTTAACGACGAAATGAACACTCTTCGTGTAAGAGAAGAAAACACAAAAAGCTTTGTTGCGGCACTCAGTGAAGACCCTGAGTCTGTACGTCCTGAGTATGATTATGCTGAAACTCAGAAACAGATTACTGAAACTGATGCTAAAATCCGTAAGCTGAAACACGCTCTCAACATTTTCAATACAACAACTGTAATTCCTGAATTCAATATGACAATTGACGAAATGCTTGTGTATCTTCCGCAGCTCAGCAGACGTGCGGCTAAGCTTTCAGTTATGAAGGATGAGCTGCCGAAAAAGCGTGAAAACAGTTCCTACAGCCATTCGGGTTCTTCAATTATTGACTACAGATACGCTAACTATGATATTAAACAGGCGGCTGATGATTATGCTGCGGTTTCAGAAGAACTTGCAAAAGCTCAGACCGCTCTTGACTACATCAACAGCACTGCAGAATTTGATTTTGAATTCTGATGTTTTTCCGTTTGCAGTTCAGCTTTGCTAAAAAATCTATGGATTAATGATGATTGTTTATTGTTGCTCGTTTTCCGTTATTCTTTTTAGTTATATGTTACTGTTATTGTTTAATGTAAATATGCGGATATTTCATTTATGTGTATACTTAAAGCAGAATTGCAATAAAAACTTATCGGCAGCGGAAGTTCGGTTTCATGCTGCCGATTATTTTATTCGTCACTAATTTATAACAATTTTTGTAATAATTTAGATGTTTTTCGCAATTAATCACTTGTAAACATTCCTTTTTTCAATGTATAATTTATATACAGATATAAAAATGCTCCGAAAAGGAGTTCAATTCAGAAGGGAATGTTCGTTATGAAAAAAAGGATTATTTCAGCAGTCACAGCTGTGGCAATGAGTCTTGCCGCAGTTCCGTCAGTAATTCCGTTTTCAAATGTATCAGCCGCAGAAATCATGCGTGATACATTCGACAGCGGTACAAATGAATGGACAGGACGTGGTTCAGCTAAGGTTACAGCATCTTCCGACAGCAGATATGAAGGCACAGGTGCGCTCTTTGTAAGCGGCAGAGAAGATTCATGGAACGGTGCTACAAAAGAACTCGGCTCTGAATTTTCACAGGGTAATGCTTATTCTTTCAGCGTAAATGTGATGTGTCCGACAGCTGACAAGCGCAATCTTTTCCACCTTACTTTACAGTACAACGGCTCTGATGGTGAAGCACATTATGACAAAATCGCAAGCGGTGAATGTTTCGGCGGTGACTGGATTCAGCTTTACAATACAAGCTATACTATTCCGTCTGATGCAACAGATATGTACATTTATGTTGAAACTGAAAAAGGTACATCTGATTTCTATATCGACGATTTTACTGCGGCTGATGAAGGTACAGTTATTGACGGTTCCGGTGACGGCGGCAAAATTACTGTCGGTGACATAAGCGGTGACGGTATTATCAGTTCATTTGATGTAATTGCCGCAAGAAAAGGTGTCATAAACGGTTTTGCAGAAGGCAGAGAAACATTCTGTGCAGACGTTGACGGAAACGGCGAAGCTAATGTGGCTGACCTTGTGCTTTTAAGTGAATATGTTCTCGGAAAAATATCTGAATTCCCACAGGCAGAACCGATTGCACCGCCTAAATCAGATTTCAACTATGAATCAGCTTTGAAATATCATGCCGCACCTGATTATTATCTCAATCCTGCAGGTACACAGGGTAAGGTTATAACCGAAAACTACAACGGAATAAACGGCGGCAACAAGCTTAAAGTATATCTCCCTGCAGGTTATGATGAAAGCAAAAAGTATAATATTTTCTATCTTATGCACGGCGGCGGAGAAAATGAAAATACAATATTCAGCGATGATGTAAAGCTGAATAATATTCTTGACCACATGATAGAAAATGGTGAGCTTGAACCTATGATTGTGGTAACACCTACATTCAACGCTTGTACAGCACAGACTTTCTACAACGAATTCAGACAGAGCGTTGTTCCGTTTGTAGAAGGCAAATATTCAACTTATGCAGAAGATACATCAGCAGAAGGAATAAGAGCGTCAAGAATGCACAGAGCATATGGCGGATTCTCAATGGGCGGTGTATCAACCTGGGCTGTAATGCAGAATTGTCTTGATATGGTAGGATACTTTATGCCGTTATCTGGTGACCACTGGTCAGGTAATTCCGCACAGGACAAGGCAAATTCAATTGCCGGAGCAATCGACAAGTCAGGTCTTTCACAGAGAGAATATTTCATTTTTGCGGCTACAGGCACAGATGATATTGCTCATCAAAACATCAGCCCGCAGATTGCTGCTATGAAACCTATGACCGATTATTACACATATACTTCAGATTTCTCACAGGGTAATCTCTACTTCCTTGAAGCACCCGGACTTACTCACTGGTGGGGATATGTAAGACATTATGTTTATGACGGTCTGCCTTATTTCTTCCATGAGGGGTAATTCTACTCTTTATTACTGATAATTTTAAGGGGCGTACTTTTTAGTTCGCCCCTTGTTCTATGAATGCAAAAACGGAGAGAATGTTGAAAAATAATTCTCTCCGTTTTTTCAGTTATTCAGTAAATCAATAGAAAGTTGCGACAGGCTGTGCCGGTTTTTCTGCTTTTTCTACATTCTGTACGAAAAGCACAGGTCCTTTGCCACGATACATCTTGTGTTTCTGTACCTTAATCTTTCCTGTGATTGTTATCCAGTCTTCATGAGACGGATTGAAATTCTTGTCATCCTGTGCAACAAGCCAGCAATACTGTATATCATCTACACAACAGGTCATAATGTGTCTGCCTACTGCATATGTGTTCACAGGGAATTTGCCGTTCTTTGCTACAAGTGACTTGAATGTCATTATCTTGCCGTCATACTTTTCAGGCTCTTCCATGATATCTCTGTACCAGAGTGCAAAATCCTTGTCTTCAATTGTTATCGAGTCTGCCTCAATGTCAAACGGGAGCGGATCTTCAATATCATCATATGCTACTCTGCCGTCTGTGTATTCATATACTATCTCACTGCGGCGTGTTACTCCTCTTACTATCTTGTGGAATTCTTCAGGACTCATACTCTCTTCAAAGCGGTTGAATACTGTCATTTCTGTTGCATTCAGCTTGTCTACCACAAGACTTCTCATGTTTGAATTATAATTCATAAAGGTTGTTGCGTCTGCAAAGAACATTACCTGTGCAAGTGATGTCTCATCAGGCATTGCACCGAAAAAGTCTTCCATAGTCCACATTCCGTTGAACTCGATTACTATTCTCTCTGCGCCGCTTTCCTTTAATATCTTTGTGAGATTTTCTTCTGTATATTCTGACTTGTCTTCTATTGTGTGGAAAATAATGTCCTTGTGCGGCATTTTGGAAACGTCAAATTCTTCAATGCCTTCTTCACATATCAGCACAAGTGTCTTTTCACCATTGTTGAAACGTTCATCTTCAAGTGTTTCCTGTATAAACTTAGTCTTTCCAGATTCAAGAAATCCAAGAAACAGGTATATCGGAATATATTCTTCCATTTATATTCTCCTTTCAATTAAGCGTTGAAAAGCTCTGCAATTGCATCTTCATTTATTTTTGAACCGATTACGCATAAACGTCCGATTGTTCCTGCACAGCCTGTTCTGACATCAGGTACTCCCGGAACATAGTCGAAATGAATCCATTCACCGTTCTGTCCGGCTACAATGCCCTTTGCACGAAGAATCATGCCGTACTTCTCTTCATCTTCAAGTGCTTTAAGAGCATTTGTGATTTCATCTGCTGTGAACTGCTTTGCTGTTTCTCTGCCCCAGCTTGTGAATACATCATCTGCATGGTGGTGGTGATGATGGTGTTCATGATCATGACATCCGCAATCGCAGTCTTCGTCATGGTCATGGTGATGGTGATGATGTTCGTGGTCATGGCATCCGCAGTCACAGTCTTCATCATGGTCATGGTGGTGATGATGTTCATGCTCGTGATCATGACATCCGCAGTCACAATCTTCATCATGGTCATGATGGTGGTGATGTTCATGCTCGTGGTCATGACATCCGCAGTCACAATCTTCATCATGGTCATGGTGGTGATGATGATGCTCGTGGTCATGGCATCCGCAGTCACAGTCTTCATCATGGTCATGGTGGTGGTGATGATGCTCTGCTTCTTCGAGAAGTTCCTTTAACTCTGCATCAAGTGTGTCCTTCTGTGTCATTGCATCTGTAAGCTGTTTTCCTGTAAGCTGATCCCATTCTGTTGTAACAATTGGTGCTGTAGGATTCTTTTCTCTGAGACTCTTTACGCAGTCATCAAGCTTATCCTGTGAAAGTCCGCCTGTGTGGCTGAGAATAAGACAGCTTGCATATGTTATCTGATTATCGAAAAATTCTCCGAAATTCTTCATGTACATTTTGTACTTCTTAGCGTCCACTACTGTTGTAAATCCGTCGAGTTCAACGTCTTTCATTTCAAGATTCTGTACTGCCTTGATAACGTCACTGAGTTTTCCTACGCCTGATGGCTCGATGATAATTCTGTCAGGTGTGTAGTCTGCAAGAACCTTTTCAAGTGCCTTTCCGAAATCTCCGACAAGACTACAGCAGATACAGCCTGAGTTCATTTCAGTTATTTCAACTCCTGCATCCTGTAAGAATCCGCCGTCGATACCTATCTGTCCGAATTCATTTTCGATAAGAACAAGCTTTTCGCCGTTATAGCCTTCCTTAATGAGCTTTTTTATAAGTGTAGTTTTACCGGCTCCGAGAAAGCCTGAAAAAATAGTAATCTTTGTCATTTTATAAGCACTTCTTTCTGTATTATTTGCGGTTATGTTTTCCGCTTTAAATTATATTATATCATGGATTCGGTCAGAAATCAAGTCTAAAATTTTTCAGATAGACACATTTACATATTGACAACCATGGATGTATATGCTATAATAAAATCAGCAAATGAAAGGAGTATCGTTTATGAGTTTAAGAGATGATGTTAAAATTTTCAAGGCTCTTGCTGATGAAAACAGACTTGCTGTGCTTATGCTTTTGCAGGATGGTGAAAAATGTGCGTGCAAGCTCCTTGAAACTCTGAATGTTTCTCAGCCTACTCTCTCTCATCATATGAAACTGCTCTGTGATGCGGGAATTGTAGATTACCGCAAGGAAGGTAAATGGATGCACTACTCAATTTCAGCAGACAGCAGAGAACGTTTGCACGAAATTATCGAAAGCTATCTAAAATATAATACAGGCTGTTCATGCTGCTGTAAGGAGGAAGAATAATGACACACGAAGAAAAAGCTATATGGTACTATAATCACAATTTCAATTGCTCACAAAGCGTTTTTACGGCTTTTGCTGTTGAACTTGGAATTGATGAAAAAACTGCACTCATGCTCGGAACTAATTTCGGCGGTGGCGCAAGAAAAGGAGAAATGTGCGGTGCGGTTTCAGGCGCACTCATGGTTCTCGGTCTGAAATATGGACACTGTGAAAGTGAAAACTCTGAAAGCAAGCAGTTTGCATACAGAGTTTCCGAAAACTTTATGAACAGATTCATCAAAAAAAACAGCACTGTTGTATGCCGTGAAATTCTCGGTTATGACATTACAAAAGCCGATGATATGGCTGTAATTAAAGAAAAAAATCTTTTCAGGACTCTGTGTCCGCAAATAGTTTCGTGTGCAGTTCAGATTCTTGAAGACATAATCGCTGAAAACTAAAATTCCACAGTTTATACTGCAGATAATTTCAGCTGAAACACATTCATGTATTTAAATATTACAATATGAAAGGAGGCATTTATATGTGGAATTTTATTCAGAATGAAATGTTCGGAATGAGATGGCTCAGCCGTTTAATCAATGGTCTGCTTGAAAAATTCGGACTTGACACAGGCAGTAAAATCGGCGGAAGTATCAGTTTTTTTCTTTATGATGTTATCAAAATCATGGTTCTGCTCGGATTTCTGATACTGCTGATTTCTTACATTCAAAGCTATTTTCCGCCTGAAAAGTCAAAGAAAATTCTTGGCAGATTTCATGGAATCGGAGCAAATATCATAGCCGCACTTCTCGGAACTGTAACACCATTCTGCTCTTGTTCGTCAATTCCTCTGTTTATGGGATTTACAAGTGCAGGACTACCACTTGGAGTTACGTTTTCGTTCCTGATTTCCTCTCCGATGGTAGATTTAGGCTCACTTGTGCTTCTTATGAGTATTTTCGGCTGGAAGGTAGCAATCGTTTATGTGATTGTCGGACTTGTGATTGCAGTTGCAGGAGGTACGCTGATTGAGAAACTGCACCTTGAAAAACAGGTTGCAGATTTTATCCGAAACGGAAAGGCTCTTGATGTTCCGCAGAATGAACTGCATTTCAAAGACAGAATCAAATATGCGTGGGAACAGGTTGTTGAAACAGCAAAGAAAGTTTTTCCGTATGTGCTTGTCGGAGTTGCAATTGGTGCGTTCATTCACAACTGGATTCCTGAAAACCTGATTGTAAAGGTTCTTGGAACAGGAAATCCGTTCGGAGTAATTATTGCAACAATTGCAGGTGTTCCGATGTATGCAGACATTTTCGGCTGTATTCCGATTGCAGAGGCACTGCTCGGCAAGGGTGCGAGGCTCGGCGTGGTTCTGTCATTTATGATGGGCGTTACAACACTTTCTCTGCCGTCAATGATTATGCTGAAAAAGGCAATCAAACCGAAACTACTCGGCATTTTCATAGCAATATGTACTGTAGGAATTATCATTGTGGGATATTTCTTCAATGCGGTTCAGAATGTACTAATATAATTCAAAGGAGAGATTTATTATGGCATTATTCGGTAAGAAAAAGGAAGAAGAAAAGGTATCATGCTGTTGTAACGGCAGCTGTGAAACAGACACAAACGCTGTCGGTGATATTAAAATAGAAAGCATTAAGGTCCTCGGTGCAGGCTGTAAGTCATGCCATGACCAGTATCAGAATGTAATCAATGCGGTTGCAGAAATGGGCATTGCAACAGATGTTCAGTACATCACAGACATGGAAGTTGTCATGGGATATGGTGTTATGTCAATGCCTGCAATCGTAATCAATGAAAAGGTTGCTGTATACGGAAATGTACTGAAAACAAAGGAAGTAATTGAGCTTCTGAAAGGATATTAATTTGAAAAAAGTTGCATTTATATGTGTACATAATTCATGCAGAAGTCAGATTGCCGAGGCTCTTGGAAAGCATCTTGCATCAGATGTATTCGAGAGTTACTCCGCAGGTACAGAAACAAAGCCGCAGATTAATCAGGATGCAGTACGCATTATAAAAAGGATGTACGCAATTGATATGGAACAGACACAGTACAGCAAGAAATATGAAGAAATCCCCGAACCTGACATTGCAATTTCTATGGGCTGTGATGTTGGCTGTCCGTTCATCGGCAAAGCATTCGACGATAACTGGAATCTCCCCGACCCTACGGGGCAGAGTGATGATGTTTTTGAGAGCATTATTGCTGAGATTAAAAAAAGGATTTTGTTGCTGAGAAATGAGATTTTGAGTGAAAAGTGTTAATACTTAGAGAACACCGCACAAAGCTAAAAAATGGCTTTGTGCGGTGCTTTTTTACATCATACATTCTCACTGAGCAGTATTTCTACTCTTGTCTGAATATTTTCAGCACATTGTTCTGATG